>CAJCJE010000924.1 GCA_903970565.1 Candidatus Melainabacteria bacterium
TCGGCGACGAGGCCGCCGCGGCGGCGATGGCCGAATACCACCAGCAGTTGGCCGCCGGCGCACCGCCGGCAACGGCCTTGGCCACCGCCATCGCGGTCGATCCGCTGCGCAGACCATTCATCTGTCTCGGCGCCGGTTGAACCAGTTCCATTGTGGACTTATGTGAGCCGCGCGGTGTCGAGTTTGGTCGCGAACACCCACTGGTTGCCGCCCAACGGATCATTGTGCTGCGGCCGTGGGCCCTGGCTGTGCTGCCGGGTGAAGTCGAAGGGCGTTCGGTTGACCGTGGACCAGCCACGGCCGGCCAGTTCGACGGTGGAATCGGGCCGTGGTTCCGCGTCGAACAGGGCCGGCAGATCGACTCCGATCTGGTGTTTCGTCGACCGGTAGAGGGGGTTTTCGTGGATCTGCGGCGAGTTCGTGCCGAGCTTGATCTCGAAGGCCAGCGCGCTGCCGCCCACCGCCAGCCGGTCCACCGCGTCGATCAGCCGCTGCTCGGCCGCGCGCGGCAGGTACAGCAGCACGCCCTCGGCCAGCCAGGCACTCGGCGCGCCAGGGTCGAACCCGGCCTCGATCAGCCCGGCCGTCCACTCCTCGCGCAGATCGACCGGGACCGCACGACGGGCCGCCTTCGGCGTGGCCCCGAGATCGTCGAGCACTCTGCCCTTGAACGCGAGCACTTCCGGCCGGTCCAGTTCGAAGACCACGCGGTCGGCCGGCCAGTCCAATCGGAACGCTCGCGCGTCCAAGCCGGCGCCGAGCAGCACGATCTGCCGGGCGCCGTGGTGCGCGCGGCGGAGCAGGAAATCGTCGAAAACCCTGGTACGTAAACCGAAGTAGCGGGCGAACCGCCCCCACAGCGGATTCGCGTCCCCGTCGGGCACCTCCTCGATACGCACCGGCCAGCTCGCCGGTGCCCGGGCCGCGCGGATGAAGTGCTCGGCGTAGAAGTCCTGCGCCAGGCTGTCCGCGCGATGCGTCTCGATCGCCCGCGCCGCCGCGACCATCAGCGCGGTCAGGCCTACTCCGCCTTCCACGCCGGCATCGGTATTCGGGTCGTTGTCCATCCGTCCTCGCTTCCGGTCTGCCGCAACGATCACGAATCCGGGCCGACCGTGTTCAGGAAGTCGGAATCCGGACCAGCTGATCGCCGGCGATACCGGCTTTGTGGGGAAGGTAGTAATCCTTGATACCCTCCACCCAGATGTCCACCGTGATCCGGTCCGCGTCATTCGGTTGGAAAACATCGAAAATCGCGTGGATATTCGGCAGGTCGAAACCGATGGCCGTCATGAGTGCGACGAACAGTGGGCGCTCGATGAGTCCGTCACCGTCGGGATCGCCGAGCGCGGCCAGCGCCTCGGCGAATTGGCCTATCGTCTCGTCGAAACGCTCGGGGGACAGGACGCACGCGGTGTACTCCTCGAAGGTGATCGCGCCGTCTCGGTTGGCGTCCAGTTCGGTTTCCAGTGTCGTCCAGTACTTCCGGAAGGCGACCACTATCGCGTCCTTCGCCGCGTGGTCGGAACCGGTCGCCGCCGCGACGACCCGATCGGCCATCAGCTCGAAGTCGACCGCTTCGAGGACACCGTTGCCGTCGGTGTCGAGTAGCACGAAGATCAGTTTGACCCGTTCGAGCGCTTCTGGCCGCATTGGTTTCGCGCCTTTCGTCGGTCCGCCACATACCTGATGAGAATCTGGGTGACGTCGGCTTCGGAGTATGCCAGAAGAAAGCCCGGCCGATAGTGGAATAGTCGACCGTCACCAGAACGGACGAACGCAACCAGCTACCGAGTATCGGCCTCGTCGAGTTGCCCGTTTGCCGGCCGGGTTCGCTGATCGTGCGGGATTGGTGGTGATCAGGGCGAACTACTACTGGTTGGTCAACCTTTTCGCCGAGTCCGAAAACGTTGTCGGCACAATCGCGATTTCCGGAATTCCTCGATTTCGCGGCCATGACGCGGGAACCGATGTCGCGGGAACCGATGTCGCCGGAACGCCGACGGTGGTCGCGACTGGAGTTCGTCCGTGCCGGCGCGAAGGCGCGGTAACCTCGCACCGGTCGAGTCGAGGAGGCGTGGTGGTCCGGGAACGAGCGGGGCGAATACTCGCGGCGAACCTGCGGATGCTGCGGGCGCGGGCGGATCTCTCGCTGTCCGAACTCGCCCGCCGGTCGGACATCGCCAAGGGCACCCTCTCCCAGCTGGAGTCCGGGACCAGCAACCCGACCATCGAGACAGTGTTCAGTCTGTCGAACGCTCTCGGGGTTCCGGTGTCCAGCCTGCTCATCGAACAGGTGGACACTGACGTGGTGCTGGTGCGCTCGGCTGACCTGGAGGTGCTCAGCAGCAACGCGGTGGACCTGCGGATGCTGCGCAGGATGGACGTGACCGACGCCGTGGTGGAACTGTTCGACCAGCGGGTCCGGCCGGGCCAGGTGCAGTCCTCTACCGGTCATCCCGGCCGCGAGCACGTCTTCGTCACCTCTGGCGTGCTCCGCATCGGACCTACCGGATCGCCCTACGAGCTGGGGCCCGGCGACTACGTCAGCTTCGCCGCCCAGCAGCCGCACGGTTACCAGACCGTGGACGGCCCGGTGACCTCGCTGCTGCTGCTGGAATACCCGGCGGATGCCGCCCGGCCCGCCTTCGGCGAGTCCCACCTGAACCTCGCCGCGCCGGAGGAGACCGCCGGGGCTTGATTCTCGCCGATCGTCGACTTAGGCTCTCATCGTTCAATAAAATGAACGATGAGAGCTGGTGGTGATGTATCCGGACGTGGTGGTCGTCGGCGCGGGCATGGTCGGCGCCGCCTGCGCGGAAGCCCTGAGCGCGGCCGGACTGCGCGTCACCGTGCTGGACCGGGGTGCCCCGGCGAGCGCGACCACCTCGGCCGGCGAGGGCAACGTGCTCGTCTCGGACAAGCCGCCGGGCCCGGAACTGACGCTGGCCCTGGCGTCGCGACGGCGCTGGCCGGAGCTGTTGGCACGGTTGCGCGCGGAACTCGGCGCCGATCTGGCCGAGACGGAGTGGGAGGCCAAGGGCGGCCTGGTCGTCGCCACCACCGAGGCAGCCGCGACCCCGCTCGCGGAATTCGCCGCCGCCCAGCGCGGCGCCGGTGTTCGCGCGCAGCCGATCAGCACGATCGAGGCCGCCGAACGGGAACCGCTGCTGACCGCGTCGATCACGGCCGCCGTGTACTACCCGCAGGACGCGCAACTACAGCCGGTGCTCGCCGCCACCACGCTGCTCGCGGCCGTCCGGGCGCGCGGCGGCAGCGTGGTGGCCGATGAGCCCGCGCTGGGCGTGCGCACCGATGCCACCGGCGCTCTCGACGGCGTGCGTACCCGAGGCGGAGTCATCCCGTGCCGCGCGGTGGTGAACGCCGGTGGGCCCTGGGCGGGTGAGTTCGCCGCGCTGGCCGGTGCGCCGATCGCGATCCTGCCGCGCCGGGGCCTGGTACTGGTGACCGCGCCGCTGCCGGCTTCCTCGGTGCGGCACAAGGTCTACGACGCGGACTACGTCGGCGCCGTGGCCAGCGCCGATGCCGACCTCCAGACCTCGACCGTGGTCGAGTCGACCCGCGCCGGCACCGTCCTGATCGGCTCCAGCCGCCAGCGCGTCGGATTCGACCGGACGGTGCGCATGGACGTGCTCGCCGAACTCGCCCGCAAGGCCGTCGGGTTGTTCCCGATCCTGGCCGGGGTACCGGTACAGCGCGCCTACGGCGGTTTCCGGCCCTATGCCCGTGACCATCTGCCGGTGATCGGCGCGGATCACCGACTGCCGGGCCTGTGGCACG
>CAJCJE010000925.1 GCA_903970565.1 Candidatus Melainabacteria bacterium
CGCTGACGCCTCCGGTCGCGGCTGATCATCACCGGCCGGCGAGCAGGCTTTCCTTGTGCTCGGCGAAGAACGTGCCGAGCGCGTCCCGCCAGTCCGGCAGCGCGGTGAGGCCGGCCGCGCGCCATGCCGCGTCCGACAGCACCGAGTACGCGGGCCGGGGTGCCGGCACCGGGTACTGGTCGGTGGTGCACGGCCGGACCCGCTCCGGGTCCGCGCCGATCTCGGTGAAGATCGCCTTGGCCAGCCCGCACCAGGTGGTCCGACCGCTGCCGGTGCAGTGCAGCACCCGCTGCGCGGGCCCGCGCCCACCGGCAACCCGCGCGGCGAGTTCGAGCAGTCCGGCGGCCAACTGCGCCGACCAGGTCGGCGAACCCCGCTGATCGTCCACAACGGACAAAGTCTCGCGCTCGCCGGCCAGGCGCACCATCGTCTTCACGAAGTTGCGTCCCGTCCCGCCGTAGACCCAGGCGGTGCGCACGATCCAGGCATCGGCGCCGCTGGCCGACACCGCTTCCTCACCGGCCAGTTTGGTCCGTCCGTAGACCGACCGGGGCCCGGTCGGGTCGGTCGGTTCGTACGGCCGGCTCGCGTCGCCTGCGAAGACGTAGTCGGTGGACACGTGCAGCAGCGGCACCCCCGCCCGCGCACAGGCCTGCGCGAGCAGACCGGGAGCAAGGGAGTTCACCGCCGTCGCGCCATCCACATCGGACTCGGCGGCGTCCACCGCGGTGTACGCGGCGGCGTTGCAGACCACCGGGGCCCGGCCGGCCGCGCGAGCGGTGTCGGCCAGGTCGTCGACGGCGGCCCGGACGGCAGCGACGTCGGTCACATCCAGTTGGGCGGAGCCCGGCGCGGACACCGAGCCGTACGCGACACCGAGGGTGGCCAGATCGCTGCCCAACTGGCCGTGCCCACCGGGAATCAGCAAAGCCAGCGGGGCGGGGCCGGTGGCCGCGCTGTCGCCGGGGACCGCGATACTCAAGATCGGCTCCACCCGTTAGTAGGATTTTCCTGAATTTTCGCACGGCCGTGCAACGAACAGGCCCGGTCGGACGTACTACTAGTAGGTCACGTGGCCCGGTAGAAACCTACCGCTCTACCACGATGCCTACCAGGACTTTTACCGCTGCCGGCGCAGGCGGCGGGCCAGCAGTGGCAGCGAGTGGAGGACACGGGTGTGAGCGGGGACACCGAAGCCGACTTCGAGGCGGAGCCCGTCGCGACAGCCGAACCGGCACGGACATCAGCTGCCGCGAGCGCCGAGTCCGAGTTCGTCGACAATTCCGTTTCGGCTGCTTCATCCGATCCATCCGGGTATCCGCGGTTATCCGGGCATCCACGCCGATCGCTGACCGCTCGGCTGTTCCTGGGCACCGGCCGTACCGTCATCGCGCTGGCCTCGGTCGTGGTGCTGGTCACGACCTGGTATGCGTGGACGAGCGTGCGCGCGCTCAACGACGGCATCGCCCGCACCAACGTGATCGAGCCGGCCGCCGTCGCCCCGCAGGCCTCCGGCGGCTCGGCGGTCACCCCGTTGAGCAGCGCGGTGAACATCCTGGTCGTCGGGATGGACAGCCGGACCGACCCGCAGGGCAATCCGTTGCCGGCCAACGAGTTGGCCATGCTCTCGGCCGGCCCGGACGACGGTGAGGAAGACACCGACACGATGATCCTGATCCACATTCCGGCCGGTGGCCAGAGCGCGATCGCGATCTCGTTCCCGCGTGACTCCTACGTCCAGCTCGCCGGCGGCTTCGGGATGAACCGGCTCAACTCGGCATTCGCCTTCGCGCGCAACGCGGAACTGACCCAGCTCCAGGACGCGGGCCAGACCGACGCGGCGGCCAACGAGCGGCAGGCCGACGACGCCGGCCGCAAGAACCTGATCGACACCATCCAGCAGCTGACCGGCAACACCATCCAGATCAACGAGTACGCCGAACTCAACCTGGTCGGCTTCTACAATCTCTCGGAAGCCGTTGGCGGAGTTCAGGTCTGCCTCAAGGCACCGACCTACGACGACGAGACGCACGCGCACTTTCCGGCCGGCGTGCAGACCCTGGAAGGCGTGCAGGCACTGGACTTCGTCCGGGAGCGGCACGGCCTGCCCAACGGTGACCTGGACCGGATCGTCCGGCAGCAGGTGTTCATCGGCGCGCTGGCCAACAAGATCCTCAGCGCGAACACGCTGGCCGACCCGAGCAAGCTGGAGTCGCTGATCCAGGCGGTGCAGGGTTCGGTGGTGCTCAGCAGCGGCTGGGACATCACCACCTTCGCCCAGCAGATGGCGGGCCTCAGCAGCGGCAACATCCAGTTCACCACCATCCCGACCGGCGACAACTTCACCAACTCGGCCGGCGCGGACGTCACACACATCGATCCCGGCCAGGTTCAGCAGTTCGTGACGAGCACGGTCAGCGCCGCCGACAACGGCACCTCGCTGGCCGGTACCCCGACCGGCACGCCCAGCGAAACGGGCTCGCCGAGTTCACCCGATGGGTCAGAATCTGCCAGCGGCAGCACCTCCAGCGCGCCGACCAGCGACAATGTGATCACCGCCAGCGGTACTCCCTGCGTCAACTGACGGGTTGTCGACCCGTCCCGACGGCCCGCCCCGCTAGCCTGGTGTTCGCCGCGACCGCCGCGGCGCACCCTGGCGAGGAGGACAAGTGGACGAGTCGACGTCCGATGGCGTGCCGGGGCACGCCGAACAGGACGCCGGATCGCCGGCGAGCGACCGATCCGACCAGGCCGTTGAGCCGGCGGACGGTGCGGTGGTCACCACCCGCAGGCGGCGCCGGCCGTGGCTGGTCACCGGCCGGGTGGCCGTCGCGCTGATCTCCGCCATCGCGCTCGCGATCACCGGAATCGCCTGGTACGGCGTGGAAGTCTTCCGGCACGGCACGAACACCACGCCGGTACTGTCCGAACTGAACAGTGCGCCCGGTCAGCCGGCGACCGACGACGGTGCCGACGACATCCTGCTCGTCGGCAGCGACAGCCGCACCGACGCGCAGGGCCGCCCCCTGCCGGCCGGCGTGCTCGCGCGGTTGCGCACCACCTTCGACGCCGGAGTGAACACCGACACGATCATCGTGCTGCGCATTCCCGACCACGGTGGCAAGGCATACGCGGTGTCGATCCCGCGCGACACGTACGTGTCGATTCCCGGCTGGCACAACGACAAGATCAATGCCGCGTACGGGGTGATCCAGGCACAGACCGCGCAGCGGTTGCAGAACTCCGGGGTGACCGACCGGACGGAGATCCAGCAGAAATCCCAGCAGGCCGGCCAGTTGGCGCTGATCGAGTCGGTGCAGAACCTCACCGGCATCCACATCGATCACTACGCGGAGATCAACCTCTACGGTTTCTACCTGCTCAGCAAGGCGATCGGCGGCGTCGAGGTCTGCCTCCGGCACGCCACCTCGGACAAGAACTCCGGCGCCGACTTCCGCGCCGGCGAGCAGTCGATCTCCGGCAGCGACGCGCTGTCGTTCGTGCGCCAGCGCGACAACCTTCCCAACGGCGACCTGGACCGGATCGTGCGCCAGCAGGTCTTTTTGGCCTCGGCGGTCCGGAAGATCCTCTCCGCCGGCACGCTCACCAGCCCGAGCGCGCTGTCCGGTCTGGTGAAGACGGTGCAGTCCTCGGTGATCACCGATCCCGACCTGGACATCACCACCCTGGCCCAGCAGGCGGGCAGCCTGGTGGGCGGCAACGTCGAGTTCGTCACCATCCCGGTGGTCAACGACAACGCGCGCAGCCCCAGCGGCCAGAGCATCGTCGAGGTCGACGTGCCGACCGTGCACCGGTTCCTGGCGAACCTGCTGGCCAGCTCGCCCCCACCGAGTCCTTCGACCACGACGGCCGCGCCGACCACCGCCAAGCCGACCACCAGCACGCCCGCCTCGACGGTCGCCAAGCCGGCCACCAGTACGCCCGCCCCACCCGCACCGACGACCACGGTCCCGGCGGCGCCGACCAACGAACCGACCCCGCCGGTGAGCGTGAACGGCGTGCCCTGTGTCAACTAAAGGCCCCAACTGAGGCCAGTGCCGGCCGAATCCTTACCGACCAACGATTCCGGGAGTTCGCGTTGAGCGTCACCGAGAGGCTGTTCACCTCACTGCTGCGGCAGCCGGCCACCCCGCTGATCACCTACTACGACGACGCGACCGGCGCGCGGGTCGAGTTGTCGCGGGCGACGGTGGCGAACTGGGCGGCGAAGACCGCGAACTGGCTGCGTGAGGAGTGCGACGTCGAGCCGGGCGCCGAGGTGTCCGTGGCGTTGCCCGCGCACTGGCAGACCGTTGGCGTGCTGCTCGGCGCCTGGTGGTGCGGGGCGCGGATCACCGCCGATCCGGCCGGCGCACAGGTCGCGTTCGTCGCGCCGGGCGGTGTCGCCGACGGCGCGACCACCGTGGCGCTGGTTGCCCTGGACCCGCTCGGACGCGGGCTGAGCAGGACTCCGGACAACGGCGAACTCGACTATCTCAACGAGATCCGCATCTACGGCGACTCCTTCGACCCGTGGCAGTCCGTGCCCGGCGACGCCAAGGCACTGCTCGGGTCCACAGTGGACGAAATTGTCGCCGAGGCGACGGACCGGGCCGCGACGCTCGGGATCGCCGACGGCGCGCGCGTTTTGTCCACAATGGACTGGACCGTGCCGGACGGGATCGTCGACGGGCTGCTGTCGGTCCTCGCCGTCGGCGGTTCACTCGTGCAGTGCGCCAACTCCACCCCCGCCGCCCTGGCCGACCGGCAGGCCAGTGAGCGCACCACCGTCACGCTAATGGGCTAAGCCCCGGCGCAACCATTTGACGAGGGCGGCGCCGACACTGTTGCGTGAGGCCGTGCAGACACAGCTGATCGTGCTCAACGGCACCTCCAGTGCCGGCAAGTCCGGCCTGACCCGGTGCCTGCAAGCCATGCTGCCCGATGCCTGGCTGACCTTCGGCATCGACAACCTGCTGGCCGCGATGCCCCGGTCGCTGCACAACACCGAGGCCGGCATCGCCATCTCGCCGAACGGCCGGATCACCGTCGGCGCCGATTTCCGGGCGCTGGAGTCGGCGTGGATGCACGGCATCGCGGCCACCGTCCGGGCCGGCGCCCGGATCATCGTCGACGAGGTGTTCCTCGGCGGAGGTGCCTCGCAACGGCGCTGGCTGGACGTGCTCGGCGACCAGCCGGCGTGCTGGGTCGGCGTGCACTGCGATCCGGCGGTCGCGGCGGGCCGGGAACTCGCCAGGGGCGACCGGATTCCGGGCCAGGCGCTGTCCCAGGCACCGGTCGTGCACGCGGGCGTCCGCTACGACATCGAGGTCGACACCACGCACACCGAGTCCATCGACTGCGCCCGGATCATCGCCGCCACCCTGACCTGACCTCCTCCGACGCATAGTGGTCTCCGGCTTTCTCACCGTCTTTCCCGGAATACCCGGCAGCGGAATGTCGATTTCCCGGCCGGGGTCGGTCACCCGATTGCTGTGTATAGTGACTCGCCGCACAGCCGATCCGGCCGGACGCCGGCCAATCGCATGGGGGACCCACCATGACCGATCCGCAGCAGCCCTTCTATCCGGCCCCGGAGCAGCCCCAACCGGCTTATCAGCAGCCAAACGAGTATCAGCAGCCGATCGGTTACCAACAGTCGGCCGGATTTCCGCAGCCGATCGGATATCAGCAGTCGGCCGGCCTTCCGGTACCGGTCGAATATCCACAGTCGGCCGGATTTCCGGTCGAATACCAGCCGACGCTGTCCTATCAACAGCCGACCTATCAACAGCCGATGGGCTACCAGCAGGCGATGGGCTATCCGGCAATGCAGCCCGGTTACCCGGCACCGGGTTACGGCTATCCGGTGGCGCAGAGCAGCAGTGGGCTGTGCGTGGCCGGGATGGTGCTCGGCATTCTCGCCGTGCTCGGCTGCTGGGTTCCCTTCGGCGGCTTCGTCGTCGGCCTGCTCGGCCTGATCCTGTCCATTGCCGGTATGCGCCAGGCACGATCACAGGGCCGGAGCGGATTCGGGATGGGCGTCACCGGCCTGGTGTGTTCGCTGGTGTCGTTGATTCCGGCGGTCCTCGTGCTGGTGGCGTTCTTCAGCGTCGCGGCCAGCTGCGCCGCGTTCTGCTGAGTCTGCCGGTACCCCGCCCGGCCAATCCTGGCCCGAATACGGCGGTGAGCCCGAGGAAGG
>CAJCJE010000926.1 GCA_903970565.1 Candidatus Melainabacteria bacterium
CCAGCGCAGTGGCGAGTCAGCTCTTTGGGTAGTCTGATCGACGAGCCGGTGGTGACCAGATGGCGTCGGACACATCGGCTGTCAAGATGTGACGGGACGGCGGTTGGAAACGATAGACCGGTGGAACGCACATCGCGTTGAGGAGGCTCGGCTATGCCGGAAGGCTCATTGCTTGCAGCAGGGGCCAAACCGCAGTCCGCACTCAGCCTGTTCGGCTCCATCGGGCTGCCACTGACTATTGTGGCCGGTCTGGCCGTGGTGGCGATCGTCCTGTTGGCAGTGCGCGGTCGGCGGGAGAGGAAGATTCGTGCTGCGGCGGCGGCGAAACTGGCTGCCGCGAAGACGGTGGTGCAGGCGGCTCTGCCGATTCCACCGTCCGACAGTTCGCGTACCACCCAGCATTTGCGCCCGGCCGCCGCGCAGCGCTCCGCCGCCGACTCGGAGCGCACCACGGTGATGCCTCGGGATCGAACGGCGCCCCGGCGTCCGGTCCCTGCCGGTGAGGCCGGCTGGCCGGTCCCGAACGGCGCACCCGCGACAAAAGCAGGCCCGGCGACGAATGGCGTTCCGGCGCGGAACGGCGTCCCGGCCAGGAACGGCGCAGCTGCGGCGAATACGACCAAGGTGCTGAACGGCGCGACCGCGATGAACGATGTCAACGGCGCAAACGGGGCACCGGCTCGCAACGGATCGACTCGTGGCGAGACCACCCGCACCGCGCCGGCCCCGAGGAACGGCGTGCCGATGGCCAACGGAGTCCCGCGCGGGGCCGCGCCGGTTCCGAACGGCACACCGACGCGCACCATCCTGCCCGCCGCGAACGGGCTGCCCATCCCCAATGGGCTGCCGGCGCGCAACGGCGCGGCCCGGCCGAACGGGATGCCCGCGCAGAACGGGGCACCGACCACCAACGGCGTACCCGACCGGCCGCACCGTGCCGTCCGGCCGGCGCGTATCCCGGAGCGCGGCGAGGTCCGGGACGAGCCCGCGCAGCAGGACCCCGGCTGGCCGAGCGAGCCGACCTGGCCCAGCTGACAATCCAACTGGACCCGCTGACTCGGTGAGCCGGCCTGACCCAGATGGGTCAGGCCGGCTCACCGCTGCGCCAGTTCGTCAGCGTCGAGGGCGGCCAGGTTGTCGAGCAACATCCAGCGACTCCAGCGGCTGCCCGAGGAGGTCCGGCGTCGGGTGACGCTCGTGCGGGCCGAGGGAGAGCACGCCGACGAGGCGGTCAACGGCCGTCGTTTCGCCGCCGTGTTGTGTCATGCGTGCTCGGGTACCTGGAGCAGCCCGAGGTGATGGGACGGCGGACACTCATATGTAATCTTTCCTACTATGACTTCAGTGATGACTAAATTTAATCATCTAACTCCCTACCTGACAAACCAGCCACGACATGCAAAACATGTGTTGTGATGATCAGAGCGGGTCGCTGCTGGAATGGGGAGCGGAGATCGAGATGCACGGCGGGAGGGGTGGCGGACGATGGACTTGTCGACGTCGGGGGAGGGGAGTGCGCGCTCGGTGAGTCGGGCCGCGCCGCCAAACTTTCCACTACAGCTGTGGTGGCCGGCTGGGAATGCCGCTGACCGGGTCAGGACCGGATGAGGGCGTTCGTGATCTCCGGTCCGGGGCGGGCCGGCGTCGAGGAGGTGCCCGCCCCGGTGACCGGGCCGGGCCAGGTGGTGGTGGATGTCGACCGAGTCGGGATCTGCGGCACCGATGTGGAGATCTTCACCGGGGCGATGGCGTACTTCGGTGAAGGCAAGGCCGCGTATCCGATGCGGGTCGGGCACGAGTGGTGCGGCACGGTGTCTTCGGTCGGTGCGGAGGTCGAACCCGACTGGCTGGGGCGACGGGTCACCGGTGACACCATGCTGGGGTGCGGTCGATGCCGACTGTGTCGTGGTAGTCGGCAGCATCTGTGCGCCGATCGCTACGAGATCGGCATCCGGGGAGGCTGGCCTGGCGCGCTCGCCGAACAGTTGCTCGTCCCGGCCGCCGCGCTGCACGCGCTACCCGATTCGATCGACGATACGGCCGGCGCGATGGTGGAACCGGGCGGCAACGCGCTGCGGGCGGCGCAGGCCGCCGTGTCCGGGCCCGGGCAGCGGGTGCTGATCTACGGGCCGGGCACGATCGGCCTGCTGGTGGCCGGATTCGCGTTGGCCGAGAGTGCCGAGGTCCATGTGGTCGGGCCGACCGAGGCGTCTCTGGGCCTGGCGCGCGAGTTGGGCGCGCATGGGGTGTGGACGGCGGGGGAGTTGCCGGAGCTGGCCTACGACGCGGTGGTCGACGCGACCAATGACGCGGCCGTGCCGGCGCAGGCGCTGGCACGGGTGGCACCGGGTGGCCGGATTGTCTACATTGGACTTTCCGGGAGCGCGAGCACGATCGACACCAGGCAGCTGGTGCTCAAAGACGTGACGGCGATCGGCGTACTCAGTGCGTCGCCGGGGTTGGCCGGCACCATCGAGCGGTACGCGGCGGGCGCGGTCGATCCGAGTCGGCTGGTGGCGGCCACCATCGGACTGGCGCGCGTCGCGGATGCGTTGTCCGGGTGGCGACCCGCTGATGCGGGGCCGGGACCGAAGATCCTGGTCGATCCGCGGCGCTGACCTCGCTTCCGCGAAAACGGCCCAGGGCTCCCGAAATCACGGCGGCGCGGCGGGTGCTGAGCGTCGCTCTGCGGCACCTGGGGGG
>CAJCJE010000927.1 GCA_903970565.1 Candidatus Melainabacteria bacterium
TCCACCTGGGACCGCTGTACATCCGCTTCTACGGCCTGATGTACGTGGTCGGCATCGCGTTGGCCCTGGTCGTCACCCGGCGGCGCTGGGGGGCCAGGGGCGGTTCGGCCGACCTCGTCGACGATATCGCGCTGTGGGGCGTGCCGGCCGGCATCATCGGTGGCCGGCTCTACTTCGACCTCACCACACCCGAGGAGATCCCGCCGCACTGGTGGGGGGTGTTCGCGGTCTGGGAGGGCGGCCTCGGTATCTGGGGCGGTATCGCGCTCGCGGCCCTCGTCGGCATCTGGCGGCTGCGCAGAGCCGGCGCCAACGTCGGCGAGTTCATGGACGCGGTGGCTCCCGGAATCCTGTTCGCGCAGGCCATCGGCCGGATCGGCAACTACTTCAACCAGGAACTCTTCGGCGGACCGACCTCGCTGCCCTGGGGCTTGCAGATCGCACCCGAGTTCCGACCGCCGGGCTACGAGCAGTTCGCCACCTTCCACCCCACCTTCCTCTACGAGCTGATCTGGGACGCGGCACTGGCCGGTGCGCTGATCTGGCTCGGCCATCACCGCCCAATCAAGCCCTACGGCCTGTTCGCGCTCTACGTCACCGGCTACTCGGCATTCCGGATCTTCGAGGAGTCGCTGCGGGTGGACTACTCGCAGTACTTCCTCGGCCTGCGGCTGAACTTCTTCGTCGCCTCCGTGCTGACCCTCGCCGGCATCATCTGGTTCGTCTACACCCAACGCCGCACCCTCAGTCCGCAACCGGTCGACTCCTCGGCCACGGTGGTGGCCGGCGCCCACGATGACGACGCCGCCGAATCCGAGGACGCCGTCGACGAGTCGGTCGAAGCCGAAGAGGCGGACAAGCCGACTGAGGACGTGGACAAGCCGGCCGAGGCCGCAGAGACCGGCACCCCCACCGAGACCGAGGTACCAGCCGAGACCGGGGTACCTATCGAGACCGGGGTGACGGCGGAGACCGTCGGGGAGCGCGGCGAGCGGTGAGCAGGCGAACTGAGGACTGCACGCTGCTGTGGTTTCGGCGCGATCTTCGACTCGGTGACCATCCGGCGCTCGCCGCGGCCGCCGAGCGGGCCGGGCGGTGTCTCGCGGTTTTCGTGCTGGACGATCGACTGCTCGCGCCGGCCGGAGCGGCGCGACGGATCTTCCTGATCCGGTCGCTGCGGGCGTTGCGCGAGCAGTTGGCCGGCCGGTTGCTGATTCTGGCCGGCGATCCGGTCACCGTGCTGCCCTCGCTTGCCGCCGAGGTCGGTGCGGGTAGTGTGCACATCTCCGCCGACTGCGGCCCGTACGGCCGGCAGCGCGACGACGACGTCCGAGCCGCGCTGGCCTCCGCCGAGGTCGAACTGGTCGCCACCGGCTCCCCGTATGCCGTCGCGCCCGGCCGGGTGCGCAAACAGGACGGCGAACCGTTCCGGGTGTTCACCCCGTTCTACCGCGCCTGGCAGGAGCACGGCTGGCGCGCACCCGCGCGAACAGATGAGTCCACTGTGGACTGGATCGACCCGGCGACGGTCGCCGAGTCGGCGCCGCTGCCGGCGGAGCCGGACCCGAAGGAGTCCACCGCCGGACTCACCCTGCCACCTGGCTCGACCGCCTCGTCCGAGCTGGCCCTGCCCGAACCGGGGGAGTCGGCCGCCCGGTCGGTCTGGCAGGACTTCCGGGACCAGGCACTGGCCGACTACCCGGTCGACCGCGACCGGCCCGACCTGCCCGGCAGTAGTCGATTGTCCGGCTACCTGCACTGGGGCGCGCTGCACCCTCGGACCCTGTTGGCGGACCTCGCCGGCGACCAGCCCGGCGCGGAGGCGTTTCGCCGCGAGCTGGCCTGGCGGGAGTTCCACGCCGACGTTCTCTGGCATCGTCCGGAGACCGCCCGGCACAACTACGACCGCCGCTTCGACACCGTCGAGTACGACAGCGGCCCGGCCGCCGACACGGCCTTCGCCGCCTGGTGTTCCGGCCTGACCGGCTACCCGGTGGTGGACGCCGGCCTGCGCCAGTTGCTCGCCGAGGGGTGGATGCACAACCGGATTCGGATGGTGGTGGCCAGTTTCCTGGTCAAGGATCTGCATCTGCCGTGGTGGCGCGGGGCGCGGCACTTCATGCGGCACCTCGTCGACGGGGATCTCGCGTCCAACCAGCTGAACTGGCAGTGGGTGGCCGGCTGCGGCACGGACGCCGCACCATATTTCCGGATCTTCAATCCGATCACCCAGAGTCAGAAATTCGATCCGAGCGGTGACTACATTCGCCGCTATGTGCCGGAACTGCGCGCGCTGACCGGGCGGGCCGTGCACCAACCGTGGACGCTGCCGGATGGTCCGCCGGCCGGTTATCCGCTGCCGATCGTCGAGCACGCCGAGGAACGCAAGGAAGCACTTCGCCGTTATGACGCGATCAAGCGCTGAACACCCGGCCCGGAGTCGCGTGAGTGGGAGGCGTCGTCTTGCGGACCCGCCAGATGGCGGGTGATTCCCGCCGCCTGGCGCGATGCGCGCGATCATGAATGCGGTAAGGATGGCAGTGACGGTCACCGGCCGGTGGCGCGGAGGTCAGGGCGGCCAGTACGCGGAAATCAGGCTGGCCAGCGCGGGGAGATCAGGAGAGTCACGATGACCACGGTGCCGAAACCCGAATCCGACGCGGTCGCGGTGGGTCCGCCTCCACCGTTCGACCCCGAACTCGCCGTCGTGCTGAACGTCATTCGCGAACGGATGCCGACGACCTTCACCCTGGAGATGCTGCCGGCGCTGCGCGCGGCCCAGGCCCAGGCCACCGACCTGTCCGATGAGGAGCTGGGCCGCGACGGCGCGTTCGCCGTGTCCGAGCGGTCGGTGCCCGGTCCGGCCGGTGCGCCGGACATCTCGCTGCTGATCTGCCAGCCGAGGAAGGCGAACACGCCGGTCGGCGCGCTGTACTTCATCCACGGCGGCGGCATGATCATGGGCAGCAGCCGGACCGCCGGCATCGTCGGCGTGCTCGACCTCGCCGCCGAACTGGGTCTCGCGGTGATCTCCGTCGAGTACCGGCTCGCTCCGGAACATCCGCACCCCGCGCCGGTCGACGACTGCTACGCGGGTCTGTCGTGGACGGTCGAGCACGCCGACGAGCTGGGCATCGACCCCGAGCGACTGGTGGTCGCCGGTACGAGCGCCGGCGGCGGGCTCGCTGCGGCGGTGGCGCTGCTCGCCAGGGATCGCGGTGGCCCCGCGATCATCGCGCAGTTGCTGTGGTGCCCGATGCTCGACGATCGCAACAACAGCGTCTCGGCGCGGCAGCTGGCCGGTCTCGGGGTCTGGGACGCCAGCAGCAACGAACTCGGCTGGACGTCGCTGCTCGGTGAGGCGCGGGGCGGTCCGGAT
>CAJCJE010000928.1 GCA_903970565.1 Candidatus Melainabacteria bacterium
ACCGCCGTCGCCGGCATCGACCGGGCCGGTCACCCCGCCGGCCGGGCCGCCCGTCATCGCCGCCGGGCCGCCCTACCCGCAGGAGGTCATCCCGCCGATCACGAGGACCCCTCCGCGCGGGGGGACCTCGGGCGGGTCGCGTGTCGCGCCGCACAGGGGCCCCGGCCACCACGTCCGCCTCGTCGCCCGGCTGGACGACCGGCGGGTGTGACCGCGCGGCGGCCGGCTCCTCGACGGCCGCGCTCCGGTTTACCTTGCCGGCAAGGCGTGTCCAGGCGATGTGTCGGCACGGACCGGTTGTGGCCGGGGTCACCTGAACATCAGGATCGCGGCAACATGACCACCGGTCGTGTCATGGCCGCGTCCACGATCACCCTCGTGGATCGATGGCGACGTTTGCTGGATGCATCCACCGCGCAACGAGCGCATCCAGGAGGAAGTCGTGACTCTCGCCGAACTGCTGCCCAGTGTCGCCGCTTCGGTACAACCCCGGCTGGCGCCGGGCATCTGGCCGACGGGCACGCATCCCACTCCTGGCGGTGACCTGAGTTTCGGTGGCATTCCGATGACCCATCTCGCCGGCCGCTTCGGCACGCCGTGCTCGCTGCTGGACGAGGCCGAGGTGCGGAGCCGGGCGCGGGCCTTTCGAGCGGCGCTGCCCTCGGCCGAGGTCGCGTTCGCCAGCAAGTCGCTGCCCTGCCGGTCGGTCCTGCGCTGGTTGGCGGAGGAGGGACTGTCGCTGGACGTCTGCTCGGCGGGAGAACTGGCGGTCGCGCGCTCGATCGGCTTCCCGGCCGAGCGGATCATGATGCACGGCAACGTCAAGACCCCGGAGGACCTCAAGGCCGCGCTGTCCTACCGGGTCGGCCGGATCGTCATCGACTCCCTCGACGAGATCGACGCGCTGGCCGCCCTGGTCGCCTTCCCGCAGCCGGTGCTGATCCGGGTCACCCCCGGCATCGACGCGCACACCCACCAGGCCATCGCCACCGGCGTCGAGGACCAGAAGTTCGGTTTCTCGCTGGCCTCCGGCGCGGCTCTGGTGGCGATCGAGAAGGTGCTGGCCACGCCCGGCCTCCGACTGGTCGGCCTGCACTGCCACCTCGGTTCCCAGGTGCGGCGGATCGACGGCTACGAGGAGGCGACCCGGCGGATGGTCGGCCTGCTGGCCAGGGTGCGCGACGAACACCAGGTCGTCCTCGACCAACTCGACCTCGGCGGCGGATTCGCCGCTGCCTACGTCGACGGCGACGGCGAGTTCGACCTGCCGGGGTTCGCGCACCGGGTGCGGGCCACCCTCGGCTACGAGTGTTCGGCGGCGCGGCTGCCGGTGCCCCGGCTGACCATCGAGCCGGGCCGGTCGATCGTGGCGAATGCCGGGGTGACGCTCTACCGGGTGATCACCGTGAAGCACGGCAGCAGGACCTTTGTCGCGGTCGACGGCGGGATGAGCGACAACCCGCGACCGGCCCTCTACGGCGCCCGGTACACGGCGCGGCGGATCGGCCGGCACGGCAGGGCGGCGCTGCGGCCGGCGACGGTGGTGGGGCGGCACTGCGAGGCGGGTGACGTGCTCGCCGAGGACATCCCGCTGCCCGAGGACATCCGGGCCGGTGACCTGCTCGCGGTGCCCGGCACGGGTGCCTACCACTACGCGCTGGCCTCCAACTACAACATGGTCTGCCGCCCACCGCTGGTCGGCGTGTGCGCGGGCGAGGCCCGGCTGCTGGTCCGCCGCGAAACCGAGGAGGACGTGCTCGCCCGCGACCTAGGCTGAGGCGATTGCGGTTCTCGGCCGTGCGTCGCGCACAATGGATGACGTGCACCCCATCGAGCGAACGCCCCTGCGGATCGGTCCCTACCTGGCTGATCCGCCGGTCGTGCTGGCGCCGATGGCCGGGATCACCAACGTGGCCTTCCGCCGGCTGTGCCGGGAGTACGGCGCCGGCCTCTACGTCTGCGAGATGATCACCACGCGGGCGCTGGTCGAGCGCGATCCGGGCACCCTGCACATGATCACCTTCGATCCGAGCGAGACGCCCCGGTCCATGCAGCTCTACGGCGTCGACCCGGAGACGATGGCAGCGGCGGTGCGAATGGTCGTCGAGGAGAACCTCGCCGACCACATCGACATGAACTTCGGCTGCCCGATGCCGAAGGTGACCCGACGGGGCGGGGGCGCCGCGCTGCCGTTCAAACGCAAGCTGTTCGGCGACATCGTCGCGGCGGCGGTGCGTACCGCCGAGCCGGCCGGTATCCCGGTGACGGTGAAGTTCCGGATCGGCATCGACGACGAGCACCTGACCTACCTGGACGCCGGCCGGATCGCGGAGGCGGAGGGCGCGGTCGCGGTCGCCCTGCACGCCCGGACCGCCGCGCAGCGCTACTCCGGGCAGGCCGACTGGTCGGCGATCACCAGGTTGAAGGAGGCCGTGCACACCATTCCGGTGCTGGGCAACGGCGACATCTTCAGCGCGGCCGACGCGGTGCGGATGGTCGAGCAGACCGGGTGCGACGGCGTCGTGGTCGGTCGCGGCTGCCTCGGCCGGCCGTGGCTGTTCGGTGAGCTGCGGGCCGCGTTCGCCGGTGAGCCGGTCGGACCGGGCCCCAACCTCGGCGCGGTGCTGCTGGTGCTGCGCCGGCACGCCGAGTTGCTGGTCGACCACTACGGCCCGGACAAGGGCATTCGGGACCTGCGCAAACACATGGCCTGGTACCTGCACGGCTTCCCGGTCGGGTCGAGCCTGCGGCAGCGCTTCGGGCTGGTGCGCACCATGACCGAGCTGGACGAACTGCTCGGCGCGGTCGGTGAACTCGGTCATGACGAGGAGTTCGCGGTCGGCGCGGAGGGCCCGCGCGGCCGGCAGGGCTCGCCGGCCAGGGTCGCGCTGCCGGAGAACTGGCTCGATGATCCGGATGACGCGAGCGTTCCGGCCGGCGCCGAGCTGATGCACTCCGGCGGCTGAACCCCCGCCCACCAGGCTCCTCAGCCCTCCGGTGCGCGTGCTCCCGCGCCGCGCACCCGGCCGCCGGTGCCCCGCCGGCCGGCAGGACGCGCCGTAGGTTTGCCCGCGCCAGGCGCTCTACTGTCAGTAGTTATCCCTGTTCCTGATCTTCGTTGGCGTCAATTGCCCAGTTCAGTACCGTCAGTGCCCGAACCAGTACCGTCGGTGGTCGACCAGCCAGGCCGTGAGCTGGCCGGACGGCGCTCGACGCGATGTCGATCAATCGTGAATCACGAAATGATCAAGGCGCGATTTGTCACCCCGATTCGACACAATTGCGAGCTAAATCACCATATATCACCGTATTGGAGTAGTACCCCTTCAGCCAGTCGGGCGAAATCCGATACTGGCACGTCCCGTCAGCTCAAGACCGGGCTCCTTTAGGTCGACACCACGGACGTAGGGAGGTGAGGGGCGATGACCATACTGCAACCCAGCTTCGCCGGACGAGAACCCATCGAGGACGGCGTCGCCCTGACGACCTACGGCTCGCCCAGCCAGATGGAACCGGATGCGGTGCGCGATCGGCCGAACGGCGCCCCCGTCAGGGTTGCCGGGCAGACCGACTCGTCGAAGTTGATCCGGCTGCACGAGTCCATCGCCGCCCTGCTGTCCTCCCGTGGCGAGTGGCGGCAGGCGTATCAGCACCTGCGCTCGGCACTGGACCTGGCGTACGCGGACTCGACCGAGCAGCCGACCGTCCCGGAGCAGCTGCGACACGAGGTGGCCCGGCTGCGCAAGGAGCACGCCGAGGCGCTGGAGCAGAGCATCCGGGACAGCCTGACGGCCAGCTACAACCGCCGCTACCTCGACCAGCGGCTGAACTCGCTGCTCGCCGGTTCCGGCGCCACCGGCCCGCTCGCCCTGGCCCTGGTCGATCTCGACTGGTTCAAGCAGGTCAACGACACATTCGGTCACCTACTCGGGGACCGCGTGCTACAGCGCGTGGTCGATCTGTTGCAGAGTGGTCTGCCGGACGGTGCCTTCTGCGCCCGCTACGGCGGCGAGGAGTTCGTCCTCGTGTTCCCCGGCATCGATCCGGGAACCGCGATCACGGTGACCGAGGCGGCCCGCGACCGGATCGAGCGGTTCCCCTGGTCGCAGTTGGCACCGGGGCTGCGGGTGACGGTCAGCGCGGGCATTGCCCACGAGGCTGCGGCCACTCCGCAGACCGGTCGCCCGCCGACCAGCGCTGAGCAGCAGTTGCTGCGGGCTGACAGCCTGCTCTATGCCGCCAAGCAATCGGGTCGAAACGCGGTGGCATATCGTCAGGGTGGACGGGTCCTGCTGGCCGGTGAGGCGGCGAACCGGAGAGCCGTGGCCCAACCCAGGGTCGCGGGTTTCTACTAGACGCCACCCGGCTTGTCGTCCGTTCGGCCTAGCGCCGTAGGCGCAACCGCGTACTAATAGTGACAGTATTTCACGTGACCGTCGTCAGATCGGTCATCCGACCGTACTATCGCCTGCGCAGGATGACTTGCGGTACCGGACGGGGCCGGCCGTGATCTGACCACCCGACTCGATGTGACACTGGAGGGAGAACGAGTGCCCGACGAGCCCCGCGACGCGGGTCGGCATGAGTCCCCTCCTGGCGACAATCCCCTTGATGACATGCCCACTGGCCGACGCCGTCGCTCGATGGAGGATTCCGGCGGCCTGAGCGTGTCCGACCTGGTCGCGCTGCATGGCAACTCCCGGGCGGACCTGACCCCGGTCGACGCCCCGCCGACCGGCCGTCGAGCCGCCGTCGAGCCGCCGTCCACCGGACGACGGGCCGCGCCCGAGCCACCCGCGACGGGTCGCCGGGCCGCCGTCGACCCACCCTCGACCGGCCACAGAGCCGCGCCGGAACCCCAGTCCACCGGACGTCGAGCGGCGCCAGAGCCGCCGACGACGGGTCGTCGGGCCGCCCCTGATCCGCTGCCGAGTGGGCGTCGGGCCGCGCCGGAACCGCCGTCCACCGGACGACGGGCCGCGCCGGAACCACCCGCGACGGGTCGCCGGGCCGCCGTCGACCCACCCTCGACCGGCCACAGAGCCGCGCCGGAACCCCAGTCCACCGGACGTCGAGCGGCCGTCGATCCGCCCCCGCGTGGCCATCGGCGGGCCGAACCGGAACCAGAACAGCAGCCGCGCCAGACCCGGGCCCAGTCGCGCGCGCAGCAGGAATCGGCGCAGACCCCGCCGCCGGCGGCTCCGTCGATGCCGGCATCGGCGTCAGGGGACTCACCCCAATACCGTATGCAGCCACAGGGCTCCGGGCGGACGCGAACCGGTAACGACCCGGCCGCGACGCAGAATGGGACGCAGAATGGCCAGCCCGGCCCGGACGCGCGCCGGACCGGCGAATCCCGGCGAATCCAGCAGCGCGGCGCGGCCGAGCCGCCGCCGAGCAACGAACACCGCATCGCCGGCCGCCGCGCCGCCGAGCGCACCGGGGCAGAGGCACGTGCCGCAGCGGCACCGGCCCGTGGCACCGCGACCCGCACCGAGCCGCCGAGAGTCGCCGGCGTGCCGCGCGCGGGCAGCCAGAACC
>CAJCJE010000929.1 GCA_903970565.1 Candidatus Melainabacteria bacterium
GGTCGGGACCGCCGAGGCAGAGTTCACCCGACACCCCGACCGGCACCGGCCGCAGCATCGGGTCGAGCACATACGCGCGGGTGTTGGCGATCGGCCGGCCGATCGGGGGCGCCTGCTCCGGGTCGTCGTCGGCGCCGGAGAACCAGGCGACCGCGTACACGGTGGCCTCGGTCGGGCCGTAGATGTTGGCCACCCGGCAACCCGGCATGGCCGCCCCGATCTCCCGCACGGTGTGCGCGGGCAGGGCTTCGCCCGCGAACACCACGGTGTCCGCGACGGTGCGCAGCGCGCGCTGACCGAGCAACTGCGCGAAGGCCGAGGGCACCCCGCTGATCAGGCTCGGCCTCGGCAGCGTCGCCGGCCGGTCGGCCAGCGCCAGCAGGTCGGCCACGATCTCGATGGCGCCGCCCACCAGCAGCGGGCAGATGATCTCGAACACCGAGACATCGAAGTTCAGCGAGGTCGACGCGACCACCCTGGCCAGTCCGGAGGCGCCGAACTCGGTCGCGGCCCAGGCCGCGAGATCGGCAACGGACTGGTGCTCGACCACCACGCCCTTGGGGCGGCCGGTCGAGCCGGAGGTGTAGATCATGTAGGCGGGCTGCTCGGGAGTCAGCGGCGCGAGGCGGTCGGCGTCGGTCAGGTCACTCCCGCCGACCCGGCCCAGGGCGCCGCGCGTCGACCGGTCGTCCAGGACCAGGCTGGGCACGGTGTCGGGCAACCGGTCGAGGAGATCGCTGGTGGTCAACGCCAGCGCGGGCGCGGTGTCGGCCAGCATGAAGGCGATCCGCTCGGCCGGATAACCGGGGTCGATCGGCAGGTAGGCCGCGCCCGACTTGAGCACCGCCAGCAGCGCGACGATCAGGTTCGGCGAACGCGGCAGGGCGAGGGCGACGAACGTCTCCGGGCCCGCGCCGCGCTCGACCAGCAGCCGGGCCAACCGGTTCGCCAGTTCGTTGAGCGTCCCGTAACTGAGCGGGTTGCCCTCGGCGTCGAACACGGCGGTGGCCTGCGGCGCGCGCGCCACCTGCGCCTCGAACAGCGCCGGCAGCACCGAGGGCGGCACGTGCTGCCCGGTGTCGGTCCAGTCCAGCAGCAGCCGAGCGGTTTCCGACTCGGTCAGCAAGGGCAGTTCGCCGACCGTCGAGTCCTGACCGGTCGCGATGGCCGTGAGCAGCATGTCGAGGTGCCCGGCCAGCCGCTCGATCGTGGCCGCGTCGAACAGGTCGGTGTTGTACTCGATGGCCAGGTTCAGGCCACCGTCACGAGGCAGGAACTCCACCACCAGGTCGAAGCGCGCGGCCGGCCGGGGCAGGTCGTGCTCGGAGAGGTGCAGACCGCCGATGTCCCGCGCCGGCACCATCGCGTTCTGCAACACCACCAGTGCCTGCACCAGCGGTGTACGACTCGGATCGCGTTCCGGGCGCAGTTCCTCCACCAGCCGGTCGAACGGCACCTCGCCGTGCGCGAACGCGCCGAGCACGGTCTCCCGCACCTCGCCGAGGAAGTCCCCGAACGACACTGAACCGTCCACTGTGGAACGCAGCACCACGGTGTTGACGAAGAAGCCGACCAGGCTCTCCAGTTCGGCCCGTTCCCGGCCGGCCACGACGGTACCGACCGCGACGTCGGACTGGTTGCTGTAGCGGGCGAACAGCACCTGCACGGCGGCGACCAGGAGCATGAACAGCGTTACCTCGTGCTGCTGGCCCACCTCGGCCAACGCGGTCACCAACTCGCCGGGCAGGTCAACGCGGTGTATCGCGCCGTTGGCGGTGCGCTCGGCCGGCCGAGGCCGGTCGGTGGGCAGCCCCAGCACCTCGACGCCGGCCAGCTTCTCCCGCCAGTAGTCCAACTGCGGGCGCAGCGCGTCGGCGGTGAGCCGATCGTGCTGCCAGACCGCGAAGTCCGGGTACCGGACGGCAAGTTCCGGCAGCCGCGCCGATTCGCCGCGCAGCGCCGCCGCGTAGCAGTCGCCGAGTTCGTCGACGAGGATCTTGATCGACCAGCCGTCGGTGATGATGTGATGCTGGCTGAGCAACAGCACGTGATCCTGTTGGGCCAGCCGCACCAGCATCGCCCGCGACGGCGGTTGCCGCCGAATGTCGAACGGCCTGGCCAGTTCCTCGGCCAGCACCCGGTCCAGTTCGTCGGCATCCTGGCCGGCCAGGTCCACCACGCGCAACGGCAGTTCGGCGTGGGCGGCGACCACCTGCCGGCCGGTGCCCTCCACCGTCCGGAAGGTGGTGCGCAGGCAGTCGTGCCGATCGACCAGGGCGGCCAGCGCGACGCGCAGCGCGTCCACTTCGACCGGACCGGTCAGGCGCAGGCCGATACCGGTGTTGTATTCGGTGCCACCGGTCAGATCGTCGAGAAACCACAGCCGTCGCTGGGTGGCCGACAACGGCAGCGGATGCTCGGTCGACACCGGCCGGATCGGCTCGTCCCGCTGGCTCGTCGAGGCGTCCAGCAGCGCGGCCAGACCGGCCACGGTCGTGTTGTCGAAGATGGCGCGTGCCGACAGCGCCACGCCGAAGGTCGCCTTGACTCGGGCCGACACCATCGCGGCCAGGATCGAGTCACCGCCGAGGGCGAAGAAGTTGTCGTGGATGCCGATGGCGGAGGTGTGCAGGAGGTCGGTCCAGATGCCGGCGAGGACACGTTCGGTCTCGGTGGTGGGCGGCGCGTGACCGGCCGAGGGCGTGGCGACGACCGGTGCGGGGAGTTGGCTTCGGTCGAGCTTTCCGTTGGGGCTCAGGGGAAGCGCGTCGATCGGCATGATCGCGGCCGGGATCATGTAGTCCGGCAGCGAGGTACGCAGAAAGGCGATCAGTTCGTCGGTCGGGACGTCCTGGGTGCCGACGATGTAGGCGACGAGCTGGGTGTGGCCCTCGGCGGTGCGGTGCGGCGTGACGACGGCATGGTTGACCTGCGGGTGGCTCCGCAGGGTGTTCTCGATCTCGGCGGGTTCGATGCGGTAGCCCCGGATTTTGACCTGGTGGTCGGTGCGGCCGTGGTAGTGCAGTTGGCCGGCGTTGTCCCAGTGGGCGAGGTCCCCGGTGGCGTAGAGCCGTGATCCGGTTGGCCCGTAGGGATTGGGCACGAACCGGGCCGCGGTCAGGCCGGGCTGGTTCAGATAGCCGGTGGCCAGACCTGGGCTGGCCACGAAGATCTCACCAGTGGCCCCGGCGGGAACCGGCCGCAGTTGGGTGTCCAGGAGGTGGATCTGGGTGTTGGGGACGGGTCCGCC
>CAJCJE010000930.1 GCA_903970565.1 Candidatus Melainabacteria bacterium
GCCGGACCTGATCTACGAGGAGACCCTGCGCGGTCTGTCCAAAGTGGTCCGTGGCAGGGCGGTCAGCGCCTCGACGCGGCGCACCGCGGCGGCGGCGAAGACCGCGGCCGCCACCAGTTTGGCCCCGGCCAAGACCCAGCCCGCCGCCAAGCCGGCCGGCACCCGTGCCGCCGCGTCCTCCGCCACCGGCTCAGCGGCTTCGGCCAAGTCCACCGCTTCGGCCAAGTCCGGTGCCAAGTCCACCGCCAAGTCCTCGGCAACCGCGAAGGCCACGCCGCGCAAGGCACCGACCACCGCGACCAAGACGGCGCACGCCTCCACCACGACGCCGGCTTCGGCGACCACGGGCGAGTCGGCGTCGTGACCTCGCCCCAGGTCGTCATCCACGGTGACGCCGACCTGTTGGCCGCCTCGGCGGCTGCCCGGCTGGTGACCACGCTGGTGGATGCCCAGTCCGCGCGGGGCTGGGCGTCGGTGGTACTCACCGGCGGCCGAACCGGAAACGCGGTGCTGGAGCACCTGCGGGACAGTCCGGCGCGGGACGCGGTCGACTGGTCGCACACGGACCTGTACTGGGGCGACGAGCGGTTCCTGCCCGCCGGGCATCCGGACCGCAACGAAACCCAGGCCCGCGCGGCACTGCTGGACGCGCTGCCGATTCCGGCCGAGCGCGTGCATCCGGTCGAGCCCTCGGACGGCCGGTTCGGCGACGATCCGGACGCGGCGGCGCGGGCCTACGCGCAGTTGCTGGCTCATGCCGGACAGGCCGCGGCTCAGGGTTCGGTACCGGTGTTCGACGTGTTCATGCTCGGCGTCGGCGAGGAGGGGCACACCGCGTCGGTGTTCCCGGACTCCCCCGCCGTGCACGAGACCGAGCTGACCGTGGTGGCCGTCCGCGACTGCCCGAAACCCCCACCGACCAGGGTTTCGCTGACCCTGCCGGCGATTCGCCGGTCGGCGCAGGTCTGGCTGATGACCACCGGCAGCGCCAAGGCCGGTCCGGTGGCCAGGGCGATCGCCGGGGCCAGCGAGGTCGACATCCCGGCCGCCGGAGCCCGTGGCCAGCAGCGCACCCTGTGGCTGCTGGACCGGAGCGCGGCGGCCGAACTGCCGGACCCTCGGTCCTGATTCGTTCCACTCGCCCGGCCTGAGCAACTGTCGTTGGTGTGGGCCTGGTTGGCGCTCAAGGTGTCAACCAGGCCCACTGTTCATTTTTACATTCGCTTTCGCATTTCACACAGACCCAGATACCATCCTGATCAGATGTGAAGACATGGTCGCAGGCCATGACGGTCCCCTCTCAACAAATGTTGCGCGCCGCTCACCAGAAAGGCCAGCCGCTCGCTGCGGTTCCTTCCGGGTCGCAGCCAGGTCCTGCCGCTGCCTCCCCAGCCGTTCAGGCTCCAGAGTTCGCCCTCCACTCAGCGAAAGAAACCGATTCGGCCAAGGCAAGATCGCGCCAGCGCAGGCATTTCTCAATATCTGGATTTTCGATCAGTGTACGGTTTATCTGCGTGCCATCCGGTCGATAGCTGAGATGAACCACTATCTCCTCATCGAACATCCAAAAATCTTGTCCAGGCAAGTCCAGGACGAGTCGTCGTCATTCGGCTGATCTCCACCGTCCAGGAAGACCTTTTCGTAGCCGGCAGGCGTCGGCCACTGGGTTGCCACAAGGGCGAAATTGGCACGGTCGATCGCATTCTCGACCGATCGGCACGTAGGCTCGCTACGTGCCGAGGAGTTCCCCTTTCGCCGGCCTCGACGACGGTCCGGCAGCGGATGCGGTGGTCATCGAGGTGGGCCGACCCAAGCCGCTGGCGCTGGGCTGTTTCGGCCTGACCACGCTGTTCCTCGCGGTGCTCGCGGTCGCCGCGATCAGCTACGCGGTCGGCGCCGTGGTCAACACGACCATCGGCACGCCCACCGTGTTGCGCGTTGTCGCGATCGTTCTCGGCGTGGTCTTTATTCTGATTGTCGTCGGCCTGCTCTCGGTCACCGTCAAGGCGGTCCGTGGCCGGCAGGGGCTGGCCTTCGACGAGCGGGCGGTCTGGTGGCAGGACGGGGCGACGCTGGTCGAGCTGCCCTGGACCGATCTGGCCGCCGCGCGACTGGTGGTTCCGAAGAAGGTGCGCGGTGCGCGGTCGAGCATCCCGAGCACGCCGACGCTGGAGCTGTATCCCCTCGATCTGGACACCCTGCGCGGTTATCCACGGCTGGTCGACAAGGTGATCTCGGGTGAGCCGATCGGGCCGGAACTGCCGGTGCTGCGGTTCTCCTTCCGCCTGCCTGGCAGCGAATCCGCTGCCAGGGCCGAGGCCGAGGTGTCCCGGCGCGCCCCGGTCCAGTGGGCGGCGGGGCAGGGCGGTGCGCACCCCTGAACCCCGGTGTTCGGGAGGTGCTCGACCGAACGTTCGGTCATCGAACAACCTGTGCATCTGCAACTTTCTGAGCGCTCGCGCGTCCCATAGACAGGATCGGACACTCTCCTTCCACAAAGCCGCAGCACCTGCCAAGGTGAGGACCAAGTGCCCAAGTACCCGAACAAGACCGCCGAACCGATGGTGCCGCGGCAACGTGGCCGAGCCCATCAGGATCTCGACCACACCCACGGTGGCGGCGGGCCCCGCACTGCGCGGGTTGGCCGTCACTTCGCGACAGCGGGAGGTAGAACCCTGCTCACCACCGCGCCGTTACCCACGGAAACCCTGACCGACCCGCCAACGGTGGCCACGCTCCAGCGCGTGGGCCAACCGGCACCGGCCGAGCGGCTCAGGATGTTCGGCACCGTCCTCACCGGACTGTGCACCGCCGTCGCCGGTTTCCTCCGGCGCCACCGCAACATCCTGCTCGACCTCGCCTGGGTCGCGCTGGCCGTGCTCGACGTGGTACTGGTCACGCCGACCGACGCGAGCACCTACTCGACCGTGCTGTCGCTGGTCTCCTGCGCGGCGCTGCTGCTGCGCCGGCGCTTCCCGTTTCTGGTCACGCTGGCCGTCATCCCCGGCTACATCGCCGGCTGGGCCGAACTGGCCGCGATGATCGCGCTCGGCACGCTGGCCTGGCGCAAGGGCTGGTGCTGGCAGACCGTTGTCGGCGCGGTCGGCGTCTGGGCCGGGACCTTCATCATCTGGCCGCTGGCCCAGTTCGTCCAGGAGGACTGGCACCACCACGTCCTGGACGGCATCTACGGCTGTGTCTTCGCCATCGGCCCGATGGCCCTGGGTCTGCTGGTGAACGTGCGGCGGGACCTTTCGCGGAGGGTCACCGAACTGGCCGCGAGCCGCGAACGCGAACAGCGGCTGATGGCCGGTGCGGTCCGGGCCGACGAGCGGGCCAAACTGGCCAGGGAGATGCACGATCTGGTCTCCCACCAGGTCAGCCTGATCGCCATGCAGGCCGGCGCGCTCCAGGTGTCCTCCGAAGACCCGACGGCGCGGGAGACCGCGGCCACCATCCGAACGCTGAGCGTGCGGACGCTGGACGAGTTACGGCAGCTGGTCGGTGCGCTGCGCACCACGGTCGACGACGAGATCGGGTTGGACACCCTGGCGGAGTTGGTGGAGGAATCCGCGGTCCAGGCCGATCTCTCGTTGAACCTCGCCGGCCGGACCCCGACCGGCCCGGTGGCCAGCGCGGTCTACCGGACCGTGCAGGAGGCGCTGACGAACGTACGCAAACACGCCGCGCAGGCCAGCACCACGGTGCGGGTGTCGACCGAGGGCGACCGATTGGACGTCGAGGTACGCAACGACGCCCCGCCGGCGGTGTCGGTGACGCCACGGGTGGTGGTCCGGCCGCTGCCCTCCGGCGGTCATGGCCTGCTCGGCCTGCGGGAACGGGCCGAACTGCTGGGCGGCACGTTCGAGGCCGGCCCGGTGGATCGCGGCGGTTTCCTGGTGCGGGCCAGCTACCCACTGCGGCGCTCCGAGGACTGGGCCTGAGGCCAGGGGGAAATCCGGACGCGGGGTTTCGCGAGTTTGGGGGCACACGCAGCGGCGCCCTTCCCGAATCAACTCGGGAAGGGCGCCGCTGATGTCGTGTTCAGATGTCTTCGCGCTGTGCACGCAACCGGGCGAGCGCCTCGGCGAGAATGGCCTCGCCATCGGCGTCCGAACGGCGTTCCTTCACATAGGCGAGGTGCGTCTTGTACGGCTCGTTACGCGGCGGAGAAGGCGGCTTCTCCTGGTTGCGTCCGCCCGGCAGACCACAGCGCGGACAGTCCCAGCTGTCCGGCACCTCGGCTTCCATAGCGAACGACGGCCGCGACTCGTGCCCGTTGGCGCACCAGTAACCGACCCGCTGACGCGGGGCGGACTCACCGCGCTCCGACTCGCCCATCGGGCCAGCACCGACCCGAGTACCGCGGATCGCGTTGCCACCACCCATTAACCCTCACACCCTCATCACCGAAAATCGGACATGGCAGTCATCAACATCGAGCTGTCCGACGTGTCAACCGATCTTCAACAGCAGCCCGGTACCGATGACGCAGATGACCCAGATCGCACCGACGAACAGCGTGATCCGATCGAGGTTCTTCTCGGCGACGGTCGAACCGGAGAGGCTGGACTGGGTGCCACCGCCGAAGAGTGAGGAAAGACCACCACCACGACCGCGGTGCAGCAGAACCAGCAGGACCAGCAGCACGCTGGTCACGATCAGACCGATCTGTAGGCCAAGCTTCATGTCATCCTCGCTGTAGAGCCGTCGGTCTCACACCATACCGGTCCGAGCGGTCGAACCGAACCACGCCCCGCAAACGATTCACTACGGTAGCGGGCCACCGGCGGCAAGGGCACACAGTTTGGCGAACTCGTTCGCGTCCAGGCTGGCGCCCCCGACGAGAGCGCCGTCGATGTCCGTTTCGGCCACCAGTTCGGCGATGTTGCCGGACTTCACCGAACCGCCGTAGAGGATTCGGGTCACCCCAGCGACCTCGTCGCCGTACTTGTCGGCGAGCTTGGCGCGCAGCGCGCCACAGACCTCCTGGGCGTCCTTGGGGGTGGCCACCCGGCCGGTGCCGATCGCCCACACCGGTTCGTAGGCGATCACCACGTCCCGGACCTGCTCGGCCTTGAGCCCCTTGAGCCCGGCGATCAGCTGCTCGCGGCAGTGCTCGACGTGGTTGGCCTCCTCGCGGACCTCCAGCCGCTCACCGACGCACAGGATCGGCGCGATGCCGTGCTTGATCGCGGCCCGGACCTTGCGGTTGACCAGGTCGTCGTCCTCGTTGTGGTACTCCCGGCGTTCGGAGTGCCCGACGGTGACGTAGGAGCAGCCGAGCTTGGCGAGCATCGCACCGGAGATATCCCCGGTGTAGGCGCCGGACTCGTGCTGGGACAGGTCCTGCGCGCCATACCTGATCAGCAGCTTGTCGCCGTCGGTCATGGTCTGCACGCTACGGATGTCGGTGAACGGCGGGAGGACGGCGACCTCGACCTTGGCGAAGTACTTCTCCGGCAGCGCGAAGGCGATCTTCTGCACCAGCCCGATGGCTTCGAGGTGGTTGAGGTTCATCTTCCAGTTGCCGGCGATGAGGACCTGACGAGCCATGTCTCAGTCCTCCAGCACCGCGATGCCGGGAAGTTCCTTGCCTTCCAGGAACTCCAGCGACGCGCCGCCACCGGTGGAGATGTGCGAGAAGCCGTCCTCGGGCAGACCCAGCGACCGCACCGCGGCAGCCGAGTCGCCGCCGCCGACCACGCTGAACGCGCCTGAGTCGACCAACGCCTGGCCCAAAGCCTTGGTACCGCCGGAGAAGGCCGGGAACTCGAACACGCCGAGCGGTCCGTTCCAGAACACGGTCGCGGCGTCGGAGAGCTTGGCGGTGAACAGCTCACGGGTGGCCGGGCCGGCGTCCAGACCTTCCTGGTCGGCCGGGATCGCGTCGGTGGACACGACCTCGTAGGGCGCGTCGGCGGAGAACTCCTTGGCCACCAACACATCCACCGGCAGCACCAGTTCCACGCCGCGTTCGGTGGCCTCGGCCAGGAAACCGCGCACGGTGTCCAGTTGGTCTTCCTGCAACAGCGAACGGCCGACCTCGTGGCCCTGCGCCCTGAGGAAGGTGTAGGCCATCCCGCCGCCGATGAGCAGCCGGTCGACCTTGCCGAGCAGGTTGGCGATGACGCCGAGCTTGTCGGAGACCTTCGCGCCGCCGAGCACGACGACGTAGGGCCGGACCGGGTTCTCGGTCAGCTTGCGCAGCACCTCGACCTCGGCCAGCACCAGGTCGCCGGCGTAGCGCGGCAGCCGCTTGGCCACGTCGTAGACCGAGGCCTGCTTGCGGTGCACGACACCGAAACCGTCGGAGACGAACGCGCCGTCGGCGCCGGCCAGCGCGGCCAGTTCGTCGGCGAGCGCGCCGCGCTCCGCTTCGTCCTTGCTGGTCTCGCGCGGGTCGAAGCGGATGTTCTCCACCAGCGCGACCTGGCCCGGCGCCAGCGCGACCGCGACGGCCCTGGCCGACTCGCCGACCACGTCGGTGGCCAGCGCGACCTCGGTTCCGAGCAGTTCACCGAGTCGAGCGGCGACCGGGGCCAGCGAGTACTTGGCCTCCGGGGCGCCCTTGGGGCGGCCGAGGTGCGCGGTGATGATCACCCGCGCGTTGGCCTCGGTCAACTTCCTGATGGTGGGCAGCGAGGCGCGGACCCGACCGTCGTCGGTGATCCGGTCGCCATCGAGGGGAACGTTGAGGTCGGCGCGCAGCAGCACGCGCCGACCGGCAACACCCTCGGCGAGCAAGTCGTCGAGCGTCTTCACGTGGTGTGTGCTCCTCAGGCGAGCTTCGAGCCGACGAGGACGGTGAGGTCCGCGAGGCGGTTGGAGTAGCCCCACTCGTTGTCATACCAGGAGACGACCTTGACCTGGTTGCCGATGACCTTGGTCAGCGGCGCGTCGAAGATCGACGAGGCCGGGTCGTTGACGATGTCGCTGGAGACGATGGGGTCCTCGTTGTAGCGCAGGATGCCCTTGAGGGTGCCCTCGGCGGCGGCCTTCAGCGCGGCGTTGACCTCGTCGACGCTGGTCTCGCGGCCGACGGTCACGGTGAGATCGGTGACCGAACCGGTCGGCACCGGCACCCGCAGCGCGTAGCCGTCCAGCTTGCCCTTGAGTTCCGGCAGGACCAGGCCGATGGCCTTGGCCGCGCCGGTGGAGGTCGGCACGATGTTGATCGCGGCGGCGCGGGCCCGGCGCAGGTCCTTGTGCGGCGCGTCCTGGAGGTTCTGGTCCTGGGTGTAGGCGTGGATGGTGGTCATCAGGCCGCGCTCGATGGTGAACGTGTCGTTGATGACCTTGGCCAGCGGCCCGAGGCAGTTGGTGGTGCAGGAGGCGTTGGAGATGATGGTCTGCGAACCGTCGTAGTCGCCGTCGTTGACGCCGAACACCACGGTGAGGTCCTCGCCCTTGGCCGGCGCGGAGATGATGACCTTCTTGGCGCCGCCCTCGTCGACGTGCGCGCGGGCCTTCGCGGCGTCGGTGAAGAAGCCGGTGGACTCGATGACCACGTCGACGCCGAGGTCGCCCCAGGGCAGCTTGCCGGGGTCGCGCTCGGCGAGGGCCCTGATGACCTTGCCGTCGACGCTGATGCCCTCGCCGGTCACCCGGACCTCGGCATTCAGCGGACCCTGGACGCTGTCGTACTTGAGCAGGTGAGCCATGGTCGCGACGTCACCCAGGTCGTTGAAGGCCACGATCTCGATGTCGTGCCCACCGGATCGCACGGCACGCCAGAAGTTGCGACCGATCCGACCGAAGCCGTTGACACCTACCCGAACCGTCACGATATGTCTCCTCGTGCTCAACCCCCGTGCGTCACGGGGCGTTAGCTTCAATTTCCGGCTGGTGCCGCTGAGGTTCGTCGGCGACACTGCCGACCAGGGCACTCTAGCGCTCGCGTCTTGCCCCAGGTCAGGAAGGTCTGCGGCGCTTCTTTATCGAGTCAGTGACTCGTGTGAGAGACATTACACCATTGTGTCGAACGCATCTCGAACACTTTGCGCCAAACACTAGGACTTTGCCTGGCGGCCAGACCACCTCCGGCGGCGGAAAACGCCAGGCCAGGCGGTGGTCAGGGGGCGGCCCCGTCGAGCAACGCGGCGATCGCCTCCGGGCCACCGACCGGCGCGAACAGCACGCCCTGGCCAACGTCCGCGCCGACCCGCTGCCACCAGGCCCGCTGCGCCTGGTTCTGGATGCCGTCCACGATGACCCGCACCCCGGCGGCGTGCACGGCGGT
>CAJCJE010000931.1 GCA_903970565.1 Candidatus Melainabacteria bacterium
TCATCACCGCGTACACGCTGGGGGTGCGACATGCCTTCGACGCCGACCATATCTCGGCCATTGACAACGTTACCCGCAAACTCCTCGCCGACGGCAGACGTCCGCTGGGCAGTGGGTTCTTCTTCGCGCTGGGCCACTCCACGATCGTCTTCGCCGTTGGTGTCGGGATCAGTATCGCCGCCCGCGCGGTGTTCAGCGCCGTGGTCGATCCGAACTCGACGTTCGAGACCCTCGGCGGCGTGCTGGGCACCGCGGTTTCCGGCGGGTTCCTCTATCTGATCGCGATCCTGAACATCGTGGTGCTGGCCGGGATCATCAAGGTGTTCCGCGAGATGCGCAGGGGCACCTTCGACGAGGTGGAACTGGAACGGCGGTTGCAGTCCCGTGGCCTGATGTACCGGTTCTTCGGCAGGTTCATGCGCTCCATCACCAGGACCGGCCAGATGTTCCTGGTCGGTCTCGTCTTCGGCATCGGGTTCGACACCGCGACCGAGGTGCTGCTGCTCGCCGCGACCGCGGCAGCCGCGACCGAGGGGCTGCCCTGGTACGCGGTGCTCGCGCTGCCGCTGCTGTTCTCCGCCGGGATGACCCTGTTCGACACCATCGACGGCTGCTTCATGAACTTCGCCTACGGCTGGGCGTTCGCCAACCCGGTTCGCAAGGTCTACTACAACCTGGTGATCACCGGCCTGTCCATCGCGGTGGCCTTCCTCATCGCGACCATCGAGATCGTCGGCCTGCTCACCACCGAACTGCACGTCACCGGTGGCTTCTGGGACTTCATCGCCAACTTCAACATCAATACCGCCGGGTTCGTCATTGCCGCACTCTTCGCGGTGGTGTGGATCACCGCCGTCGCGGTGTGGCGCATCGGCAAGGTCGAACAGCGCTGGTCCGTGCGCGCCGTGCCGAGCGAGGAGCGACCGTGCTGAGTGAGGAGTGAACTCCGGGATCAGCTGGGGCCGCCGGTCGGGCCGGGTGGCAGGGTGTCGGCGAGGTAGCCGGCCAGGTCGGGCTCGTCCGGGGCGAGCAGGTACTTCACCCAGGCGGAGCGCTCGTGGCCCAGCGCCGGCAGCTCCCAGACGCAGCCGATCCACGGCCGGGTCAGCTCGGTGAAGTTCGTCGGATCGGTGTCCGGGCAGCCGAGGAACGGGATGCCGGCCACGGCGCACGCGCAGTGCAGCACGTTGTCCCACACCCAGCTGTAGGCGTTGAGATAGGCCGCCTCCCTGCCGCGATGCAGCACGATGAAGGTGGCCGGCGGGGTCTCGTCCGCGTCGGGCAGCAGCTTGGGCAGGAACTCCTCCGCCGCCGCCTCGATGTCCGGCTCGATCGCGGTGTCGGTCCCGTTGACGTGATAGCGCTTGATCTCCCGCCCCGCGAGGCTGATCGGCGGCTTGACCAGGAGGTACTTTTCGGTGAACGCCATAGCGGGCACCCTATTCACCTAACCTGACATCTCCTGTCAGGTTGGCAGCCGAGATCCCCTGGATCATCGCAACAGGTCATTGCAGCAGCGGGCCGAGCGCGGCGGCGATCTGGTCGGTCTCCAGCAGGAAGGCGTCGTGGCCGTACGGCGAGTTGATCACGTGCGGCGGCGCGGCGTCCGGGATGCCGGCGGCGATCTCGGCCTGCTGCGCCAGCGGGTAGAGCCGGTCGCTGTCCACCCCGGCGACCACCGTGTTCGCCCGGACCCTGCGCAGCGCGGCCGTGAGTCCGCCGCGTCCCCGGCCGACGTCGTGGCTGTCCATCGAGCGGGCCAGCGTCACGTAGCTGGCCGCGTCGAAACGGTGCACCAGCTTCTCCGCATGATGGTCCAAATAGGACTCGATCGCGTATCTGCCGCCCTGTAGGGGATTCTCGCCATTCTGCGGCTCGCGGTCGAACCGCTCGCACAGTTCGGCCTCGCCACGGTAGGTGATGTGCGCGATCCGCCGGGCGATGCCCAGGCCCAGATGCGGGCCCGCGCCGTCCGGGAGATGGTGGTAGTCGCCGCCGTGCCAACCGGGATCGTCGAGGATCGCGCGGATTTGCGGCCAGCTCCAGGCGATCTGGTCGGCCGAGGACCGGGCCGGCGCGGCGACCACCGCCAGGGCCGCGACCCGGTCCGGCTGGCCGACCGCCCACTCCAGCGCGCGCATACCGCCCATCGAACCGCCGAGTACCAGTGCCCAGGTCTGGATACCCAGCGCGTCGGCGAGCGCGGCCTCGGCGCTGACCTGGTCGCGGATGGTCAACTGCGGGAATCGGCTGCCCCAGGCGCGGTTGTCCGGCGCGGGGGAGGCCGGGCCGGTGCTGCCCTGGCAGCCGCCGAGCACGTTGGCGGCCACGATGAACCAGCGAGCCGGGTCCAGTACCCGGCCCGCGCCGATCAGCCCGTCCCACCAGCCGGGCAGCGGATGGCCGGGGCCGGCCGGGCCGGCCACGTGGCTGTCGGCGGTCAGCGCGTGTTCGATCAGGACCGCGTTCGAGCCGCCCGCCGCGAGGGTGCCCCAGCTTTCGTAGGCCAACTGGTAGCCCGGCAGCACCGCGCCGCTTTCCAGCGTCAGGCCGGTATCGGCGGTGAACCACGCGCGTCCGCCGACGGGATCGCCCTCCCGCCACGCACCGGTGGCGGGAGGGCGCTTGATCGTCTGGGTCATCCGGCGGCTTTGGCCGCGCGGAAGCCGGCCTCCAGGTCGGCCTTGAGGTCCTCGATCCCCTCGATCCCGACCGACAGCCGGACCAGGCCCGGCGTGACCCCGGTCGCGGCCTGCTCGGTCTCGTTCAGCTGGCTGTGCGTGGTGCTCGCCGGGTGCACGATCAGGCTGCGCACGTCGCCGATGTTCACCAGCAGGCTGAACAGCTCGGTGCCGTCCACGAACGCCCGGCCGGCCTCGACCCCGCCGTGCAGGTCGAAGGAGACCACCGCGCCGGCGCCCCGTGGCAGGTACTTCTGCGCCGAGGAGTACCAGCGGCTGGAGGGCAGGCCCGCGTAGTAGACGTGTTCGACCTCGTCGCGCTGCTCCAGCCATTCCGCGAGCGCCTGCGCGTTGGCCACGTGCCGCTCGATGCGCAGCGACAGGGTTTCCAGGCCTTGCAGGATGAGGAAGCTGTTGAACGGCGCGATCGCGGCGCCGGTGTCGCGCAGGCCCTGCACCCGCAGCTTCGCCGCGAACGCACCGGGACCGAGCGCCTCCCAGTACTTCAGGCCGTGGTAGCTGGGATCGGGTTCGGTGAAGTCCGGGAAGCGGTCGGCGTGCGCGCCGAAGTCGAAGGTGCCGCCGTCGACGACCACGCCGGCAATCGCGTTGCCGTGCCCGCCGAGGTACTTCGTCGCCGAGTGGATCACGATGTCCGCGCCGTGCTCGATCGGCCGCAGCAGATACGGCGTCGGCACGGTGTTGTCCACCACCAGCGGCACACCGACCTCGTGCGCGAGGTCCGCGACCGTCCGCACGTCCAGCACGTTGGCCCTCGGGTTGCCCAGCGTCTCGGCGTACAGCAGCTTGGTGTTCGGCCGGATGACGGCGCGCCACTCGTCGATGTCGTCCGGGTCGTCGACGAAGCTGACCTCGATGCCCAGCTTCGGCAGCGTGTAGTGGAACAGGTTGTAGGTGCCGCCGTAGAGCGAGGCGCTGGAGACCAGGTGGTCGCCGCTGCGGGCCAGGTTCAGGATGGTCGCGGTCTCGGCCGCCTGGCCGGAGGCGAACGCGACCGCCGCGACGCCGCCCTCCAGTGCCGCGACGCGGGCTTCCAGCACGTCCTGGGTCGGGTTGTTGATCCGGGTGTAGATCGAGCCGGGCTCGGCGAGGCTGAACAGGTCGGCCGCGTGCTGGGTGTCCCGGAAGACGAACGAGGTGGTCTGGTAGATCGGCGTCACCCTGGCACCGGTGGCCGGGTCGGGACTGGCACCCGAGTGCACCTGCTTGGTCTCGAACGACCAGGCGGAGGTGTCGGCGGCCGGTGGCGGGGTGGTGTCGGGGGCTTCGGTGCTCATGTTCTTGGTCCTCCGAAGACGGCGCAGGACGGCGCAGCGGGCAAACTGGGGAACTATGGGACGGTGAGATCGACGATCGCGTCGAGGCCCGGCCGCTGTGGTGCGAGGAACTGCCGGCTCATGGTCGCCGGCGCGCGGATCAAGCACCGGTAGCCGTTGCGGCATGACATCCTCACTGGACACGGCAGGCGAACGACGCTGGTGGCACAACGCCGGTGAAACGAGGCGACTCAGCGCGACCGGCAACATGCCGCGCTGGTAACGCGCAGGTAGTCGACATGTCGACGCACCATCAACCGGCTCATGTCAGTCAAGTTAGCCCTCGATTGCCCCTGGCGACACCTGGTCCGCTTGGTGGGACGGTCATCAACCGATCGGGTGAGGAGCCTGGCCGGAGCGGCCCGTGGGGCGGGTCAGACCCTCCGGTAGCTCAGCTCGGACACCCAGGACCGTCGATGCGGCCGAGGTGCCGGCAGATCCTGGGTGGCGACCGGGTCGGCCAAGCCGAGGATGCCGGCCAGCACCGTCTCCGGCCGGCCGGTCACCCGCCACAGGACGTTGCGCGGGAAGAAGATGTTCGCCTCGCTGCCGGGAATCCGCACCGCGTCCGCGTCGTGCTCGCCGAACAGCTGCACGATGTCGATCACCCCGGCGTGGCTGCGCGCGCCGCTGACCGCGACCACGTTGCCGCGCGCGTCACGGGTCTCGGCGAACTGGAAACCGCGGGCCGTCAACGCGGCGATCGAGTCGGTCATCTGGCCGAGAATTCCGTTGATCATTCTCGGTGGCCGGACCGGTTCGGCGGACCGGCCGGGCGGACCGGCGAAGGCGCCGTGGGTGATGTCTGCCAGGAACAGCCGTATGGTTTCGGGCGAAAAACGCAGCGCGGGACCATTCGGTCGGCATGAATCGCGGACGGCTATCGCGGTATTCCCGGTGGCCGGGTTTGCCTCCGTCGACGCGGCGAGTTCGACCCGGGCGAGTTCGAGCCGGGAGAGGCCGACGCAGTTGCCGGACGCGCCACTGTGTCGGCTTTTTCGCCAGCGGCCAACCATATTCGTTTCCGCGCCCGCGGTCATGTCATGATCGGTGCCGTCCATTCAGCCGCCCCTCCCCGAATCGGCCGGGAGCGGTGCGCACACCAGCCCCCCGTAGCACGTTAGTCGACCATAGCACGGGTCCGAGCACGAGTTGATGCACGCGCATCGGGTCGGCGAGCGCGGTGAATGACTGATCGGTCGGATAGCCGACCGAAGGGTGACTTGCTCGATACATACGCCAACAATGGTGAAAGTAACGGCGCTAAACGGCTTTGAGTCGTTTGGTCAGCATTTTCCTGGTTTCGTCCGTTGTTTGCGCGTCAACCTCAAGTCGGTGCACGACTGTGGCGTACAGCTCGACCTCATCCGTTTTGTCCAGGTACATCGCGCCGCACAGGTGTTCCAGATAGACCACGTCGGGCAGGTCGGACTCGGCGAACCGCGGAATGGTGAACGCGCTCTCGGCCGAGGAACCGCCCAGCCCGAACGGCACCACCTGGCGCGAGACGGTGGGCAGGGAGGCGATCTCCAGCAGATGTCGTCGCTGCCGTGCCAGCACGGTGCGTCCACCGATCGGCCGGTGCGGGACCGCCTCGTCGATCACCGCGCACCGGCGGGTGCTGCTCCGCTGGTTGAACAGGTGCTGGCGGCGCATCCGCAGGGTGGTCCGCCGGTCGAGTTCGTCCTCGGACGCCTTCGGCAGTCCCTGCCGGATCACCGCCCGCGCGTACTCCTCGGTCTGGAGCAGGCCGGGCACGAAGGACACCTCGTAGGTCTGCACCCGCGCCGCTGATTTCTCAAGGCCGACGTAGTCGGCGAACCAGGGCGGCAGCACGTCGCTGAACGGATGCCACCAGCCCGGCTGGTTGGACTCGCCGACCATGTCCAGGAAACCCGACCGCGGCCTCGCGCGGGCGGCGCAGTCCGCCGCCGAGCACCATCCGGCGCGCGGTGGGACCACCGAGTCCTTCGGTGGCCTCCTCCGTGGTCATTCCGGCTCCCGCTTCGACGCCCGTTTTGTCCGCCGCGCAGTGTAGCCGAAGATCGATCGCGGCAGCCTGAAGACCGATCGTGCCCGGCCGCTGCGCCACTTCGGGAATCCGGTCGAATTCGCTTCGGCCGGGCGACCGATGATCAGGTGTTCCTCAGTGGACAGTTGCGTGGTGGACGGTTGCGCGTCCGAGGTGGATCGGGTTCCACCCGTCCGGGTGACGCTGATCGTCTCCGGCGTCGTCGCGTGAACCGGGAGTCGCGCACCAGGTGCGCAATCCGTGCGTGGACAACCAGGCAATGCACCGGAAATACAGAACCCCCGCGCTCGACCGCCGTCTGGGAAGAGGCGGGAGCGCGGGGGCCTGGGGCCTGTCGCTGGGGGTTCGACAGGCAATCTTGATGTTACTCGCTGGTACCCG
>CAJCJE010000932.1 GCA_903970565.1 Candidatus Melainabacteria bacterium
CAGCGGGGTCGGGTGATTACGCTGCGGCGGATGAATCCCGATCCCGGATCTGTCGAAGTCTGGACCAGGGGGCGCCTGTTCCCGTTCGCCACCGCGCTGGTGCTGGTGGCGTTGGTGGTCGTCGTGCGCCTGGTGTCACCGTCCCTGTTCGCTCTGCTGCCCGCCGATGTGGTCGTGCTGCTGCTCGGCGCGGCGCTGGCGGTCGGCATCGGCCTGCGCAGAAGGCTCACGCTGACCTCGGAGCGGCTGATCATCCGCAAACTCAACGGCAGCAAGGAGATTCCGCTGGCCACGGTGGTGCTCGTGGTGGCGGCCCGGCCGGGGGTGCTGCGGTCGGGCTTTCTCCAGCCGGTGTGGATCAAGGTGGCCGGTGGCACCTGGTACCGCTCCAAGTCCCTCGGCTGGTTCAAGGACGAGGGCATCGAGACGATCACGCAGGCGGTGCGCGCGGCCGGCGGCACCCTGGCACGGGACGGCCGACCGGGACCGAGCCCACGCACCGATCCGGGGCCGGTGCGGCAGGTGTGGACGAAGGGCCGGTTCACCTCGGTCTGCACCGCGCTCATCACGCTCGCGGTGCTCGGCTACCTGGCATCGAGTCTCGGCGTCGCCGAGACGCTGCGGGAGTCGTGGACCCCACCGTTGGTCGTCGCGCCGATCGTGCTGGTGTTGGCGTTGCTGACCGCGCTGGGCCGGAAACTGACGCTGACGCGGCACGCCCTGGTGGTGCGGACGTTGTTCGGCCTGCGGCGGATCGTCGTGCCACTGGCCGACATCGTGACGGTCACGCAGCGGAGGACGAGCTTCGGCACGGTGAGCCCGTGGCAGCCGGTGTTCCTCGAACTGGCCTGCGGCCGGACGGTCAGCACGAAGTCGTTGGGGGCCAACGCCGATGCCGGTATCGACACCATCAGGCAGGCAGTGGTGGCGGCGGGCGGGAAACTCGACAACCTCAGCTGAGCAGGCCGGAAAACCGGTGTGGGCCCCGGCATGTCGCCGGGGCCCACAACTGGTCTAGCTAACTGGCTAACAGGCAATCAGCGGAAGTCGCGACCGAAGTCGTAGTCGTCCAGCGGGACTGCCGCACCGGTGCCGGTGCCGAACACATCCGGGGTGTAGTAGCCGTCGTCGTAGGACGGGATCGCGTATGCCGCGGCCCTGGCCTCCTCGGTCGGCTGCACCTGGATGTTGCGGTACCGGTTGATGCCGGTACCGGCCGGGATCAGCTTGCCGATGATCACGTTCTCCTTCAGACCGACCAGCCTGTCGCTGCGGCCCTGGATCGCGTTGTCGGTCAGCACCCGGGTGGTCTCCTGGAAGGAGGCCGCGGACAGCCACGAGTCGGTGGCCAGCGATGCCTTGGTGATACCCATCAGGACCGGACGACCCGAGGCCGGCTCAAGGCCCTCGGACACGACGCGCCGGTTCTCGGACTCGAATTCCGACCGCTCGGTGAGCGAACCGGGCAGGAACTCGGTAGCACCCGAATCGATGATCGTGACCCGGCGCAGCATCTGCCGGATGATCACCTCGATGTGCTTGTCGTGAATGGACACACCCTGCGCCCGGTAGACCTTCTGGACCTCGTCCACCAGGTGCAGCTGGGCCTCGCGCGGACCCATGACCCGCAGTACCTCGTGCGGGTCGGGGGTGCCTTCCAGCAGCTGCTGGCCAACGGTCACGTGCTCACCGTCGGACAGCGGGCCGTTGGCGGTCGCCGCGAGCCGCTGCCGCTTGGACAGCTTGTCGAAGACGATCTCCTCGCTGCCGTCGTCCGGGGTCAGCGTGATCTTCCAGAACCGCTCGCCGTCCTCGATCCGAATCCGACCGTCGACATCGGCGATCGGCGCCTTGCCCTTGGGCACGCGGGCCTCGAACAGCTCCGTGACACGGGGCAGACCGGTCGTGATGTCGTCACCGGCGACACCACCCTGGTGGAAGGTACGCATCGTCAGCTGGGTACCGGGCTCACCAATGGACTGCGCGGCCACGATGCCGACGGCCTCACCGATGTCCACCAGCTTGCCGGTGGCCATCGAACGGCCGTAGCAGGTCGCGCAGACACCGACGGCGGCTTCACAGGTGAGCACGGAGCGCACCTTGGCCCTGGTGATGCCCGAGCTGATCAGCCGGTCGATCACCGGGTCGCCGAGGTCGTCGCCCCGGTTGACCACGACGTTGCCGTCGGAGTCGACCGCGTCGTCGGCGATGGTCCGCGCGTACACGCTGGTCTCGACGTGCTGGTGGCGAACCACGGTGCCGTCGGCCAGCTTCTCGCCGACCGTCATGTTGATGCCGCGGGTGGTGCCACAGTCGGTTTCCCGGACGATGACATCCTGCGACACGTCGACCAGACGACGGGTCAGGTAACCGGAGTCGGCGGTCCGCAGCGCGGTGTCGGCCAGACCCTTGCGGGCACCGTGCGTGGCGATGAAGTACTCCAGAACCGACAGGCCCTCACGGAAGTTGGACTTGATCGGCCGGGGGATGTACTCGCCCTTCGGGTTGGACACCAGACCACGCATACCGGCCAGCGACCGGACCTGGGTCATGTTGCCCGCCGCGCCCGACTTGACGATCGTCGGGATCGGGTTGTCGTCGGGGAAGGCGGCCTCCATCGCCTTGGCGACCTCGTCGGTCGCCTGGTTCCAGACCTTCACCAGTTCGTTGTTGCGCTCGGTGTGCGAGAGCTGACCACGCTGGTAGCGCTTCTCGACCGCGTCCGCCTTGGCCTCGTAGGAGTCCAGGATCTCCTGCTTGTTCGGCGGCACGATGACGTCGGAGATGGAGATGGTCAACCCGGAGCGGGTCGCCCAGTAGAAACCGGCGTCCTTGAGCTTGTCGAGGGTCTGCGCGACCACCGTCATCGAGTAGCGCTCGGCCAGATCGTTGACGATCGCGGCCTGACGCTTCTTGGGCGTCGGCTCGTTGATGAACGGGTAGTCGGCGGGCAGCAGTTCGTTGAACAGCACCCGGCCGAGCGTGGTCTCCGCACGCCACGGCATTCCCGGCTCCCAGCCCTCCGGCTCCTGACCCCTGGTGGGGGTCCGGTCCAGCAGCCGGATCTTGACCAGCGCCTGGAGGTCCAGCGCCTTGCGGTCGTAGGCCATGATGGCCTCGGCGGGCGAGGAGTAGGCGTTGCCGGCGCCGACGGCGTTCTCCTTGGGCCGGGTCAGGAAGTACAGCCCGGAGACCATGTCCAGCCGCGGCATGGCCAGCGGCTTGCCCGAGGCCGGCGAGAGAATGTTGTTCGACGAGAGCATCAGGATGCGCGCCTCGGCCTGCGCCTCGGCGGACAGCGGCAGGTGGACCGCCATCTGGTCACCGTCGAAGTCGGCGTTGAACGCCTCACACACCAGCGGGTGCAGCTGGATGGCCTTGCCCTCGACCAGTTGCGGTTCGAAGGCCTGGATGCCCAGCCGGTGCAGGGTCGGTGCGCGGTTGAGCAGCACCGGGTGACCGGAGATGACCTCTTCGAGGACGTCCCACACCTGCGGGCGGGTCCGCTCGACCATCCGCTTGGCCGACTTGATGTTCTGCGCGTGGTTGAGATCGACCAGGCGCTTCATCACGAACGGCTTGAACAGCTCCAGCGCCATCGCCTTGGGCAGCCCGCACTGGTGCAGTTTGAGCTGCGGGCCGACCACGATGACCGAACGGCCGGAGTAGTCGACGCGCTTGCCGAGTAGGTTCTGGCGGAACCGGCCCTGCTTGCCCTTGAGCAGGTCGGACAGCGACTTGAGCGGGCGGTTGCCCGGTCCGGTCACCGGCCGGCCACGGCGGCCGTTGTCGAACAGCGCGTCGACGGCCTCCTGAAGCATCCGCTTCTCGTTGTTCACGATGATCTCGGGCGCGCCGAGGTCGATCAGCCGCTTCAACCGGTTGTTGCGGTTGATCACGCGGCGGTAGAGGTCGTTGAGGTCGGAGGTGGCGAAGCGGCCACCGTCGAGCTGCACCATCGGGCGCAGGTCCGGCGGGATGACCGGGACGCAGTCCAGCACCATGCCGCGCGGCGAGTTGCCGGTGGCCTGGAACGCGGCGACGACCTTCAGACGCTTGAGGGCACGCAGCTTCTTCTGGCCCTTGCCGCTGCGGATCGTCTCGCGCAGATCCTCGGCCTCGGCCTCGAGGTCGAAGTTCTTGAGGAGCGTCTGGAGCGACTCGGCGCCCATGCCACCCTCGAAGTACTCACCGAAGCGGTCGCGCAGCTCGCGGTAGAGCAGCTCGTCGCTGATCAGCTGCTTCACGTCCAGCTTGCGGAAGGTGTCCATCACCTCGTCGAGACGATCGATCTCGCGCTGGGCGCGGTCACGCAGCTGGCGCATCTCGCGCTCGCCGCCCTCGCG
>CAJCJE010000933.1 GCA_903970565.1 Candidatus Melainabacteria bacterium
TCGGCGTCGTCTCGCTGCTCGGGACGCTGACCGGCGGCCACCCGCAGGCACCCGCCGTGCCCGGCGCGGTGGCCGCGAACACCGCGCTGGTCCAGGCGTTCGCCGACACCGAAGCGCCCGGCCGGCTGTGGTGCCTGACCCGCGACGCGGTGCTGGCCGCCGACACCGACGCACCGGCCGACCCGGTGCAGGCCCAGGTGTGGGGGCTCGGCCGGGTCGCGGCCCTGGAATACCCGCTGACCTGGGGCGGGCTGGTCGACCTGCCCGCCGACGCCGACCACGCGACCCTGGCCACGGTGGCCGACGTGCTGCTCGGCGACTACGGCCACGACCAGGTCGCGGTGCGGGCGGAGGCGGTGTACGGGCGGGAGCTGGCCCGGCTGCCCAGGACCGCCCCGGTCCGCGACTGGCGCCCGCGCGGCACCGTGCTGATCTCCGGTGGGACCGGCGGTATCGGCCTGGCGGTCGCGCGCTGGGTGGCCGGCCGAGGCGCCGAACACGTGCTGCTGCTGAGCCGGGGCGGCGGCCAGGTCGCGGCCCTCAAGGCGGAACTCGCCGAACTGGGCACCGAACTGAGCGTGGCGCGCTGCGATGTCGCCGACCGGGCCGAACTGGCCGGCGTGCTCGCGGCCATTCCAGCGCAGCGGCCACTGAGCGCGGTCTTCCACGCCGCCGGCATCGGCGAGGCCACCCCCTTCGGCGCGGTCGACCTCGCCGAACTCGACACGGTCGGCCGCGCCAAGGTGGTCGGCGCGGACAACCTGCACGAACTGACCCGAGAACTGCCGCTGGACGCCTTCGTGCTGTTCTCCTCCATCGCCGCGGTGTGGGGCAGCGGCGCGCAGGCCGGCTACGCCGCCGCCAACGCCCACCTGGACGCGCTGGCGCAACGCCGCCGCGCCGAGGGACTGCCCGCGACCTCGGTGGCCTGGGGCCCCTGGGCCGGCGCCGGGATGGCCGCCGTCGCGGGCGCGGCCGAGGCGCTGACCAAGCGTGGTCTGGGCATACTGGACCCCGCCCTGGCCGTGGCCGGCCTGGCCGCCGCCATCGACGGCGAGGAAACGACCGTGGTGTTCGCCGAGGTCGACTGGTCGAGGTTCCTGCCGGTCTTCACCGCGCTGCGCCCCAGCCCACTGCTCACCGCGCTGGCCTCGGCCGCCACCGTGCCGGCCGAACCGCGGCCGGGTACCGACGCCGTGCCGGGGTTCCGGCGGCGGCTGGAGGGCCTGAGCCAACCGGATCAGCGTCAGCTGCTGCTGGAGCTGGTGCGCGCCGAGGCCGCCACGGCGCTGAGCCTGCCCGGTGCCGACGCGGTCGCGGCCGGCCGGGCATTCAAGGACATGGGTTTCGACTCGCTGACCGCGGTCGAGCTGCGCAACGCGCTGGTGTCCGCCACCGGGGTCGCGCTGCCGGCCACGCTGGTGTTCGACCAGCCGACCCCGACCGTGCTCGCCGAACACCTGGCGCGCGAGATCGGCGGCGGCGAGGCGCGGCTGGACGCGGTGCTCGCCGAACTGGAGCGGGTCCGGGCCAGCCTGGTCACCACCGACTTCTCCGCCAGCGACCGGCTGACCGTGCAGCGGCAACTCAACGAGCTGCTGCCGCTGCTGACCGGCACACCCGGCCAGCGGGCGCCGGAGGGCGCCGACGACGGCTATGACGACCTCAGCGAGGCGACCGACGACGAGCTGTTCGACACGCTCGACGACGAACTCGGCGCGCGTTGACCGATCAGGGAGAGCCATGACCGTTGAGCAGAAACTGCGCGACTACCTGAAACGGGCGACCACCGACCTGCGTGAGGCCAACCGCCGGGTTCGGGAGCTGGAGGCGGCGCGGAGCGAACCCATCGCGATCGTCGGCACCGCGTGTCGGTTTCCCGGTGGGGTCGGCTCGGCGGCGGATCTGTGGCAACTGGTCGTCGACGAGGTCGACGCGATCACCGAGGTGCCGGCCGACCGGGGTTGGGACCTCGACGAGCTGAGTTCCTCGGGTGTCCTGCCGGTAGGCGGCTTTCTGGCGGACGCGGCCGGTTTCGACGCCGCGTTCTTCGGTATCTCGCCAAGGGAAGCACTGGCGATGGACCCGCAGCAGCGGTTGCTGCTGGAGTGCGCCTGGGAGGCGCTGGAGTCGGCCGGGTTGCCGCCCGGCACGCTGAAGGGCAGCGCCACCGGGGTGTTCGTCGGTACCAGCGGGCAGGACTACGCCGCGCTGATGGCGGCGGTGGGCGGTGGCGAGGAGGTGGCCGGGCATCTGGCCACCGGCAACATCGCCTCCGTCCTTTCCGGACGGATCTCCTACTTCCTCGGCCTGGAGGGGCCGGCGGTGTCGGTGGACACCGCATGCTCCTCCTCGCTGGTCGCGTTGCACCTCGCGGTGCGGGCACTGCGGCAGGGCGAGTGCTCCGCCGCCCTGGTCGGTGGGATCACCGTGATGTCCGCGCCGGGCGCGTTCGTCGAGTTCGCCCGCCAGGGCGGGTTGGCCGCCGACGGGCGGTGCAAGGCCTTCGCCGAGGGCGCGGACGGCATCGCCTGGTCGGAGGGTGTCGGCGTGGTCGTGGTCGAGCGGCTGGCCGACGCGCGGCGGCTCGGACACCAGGTACTGGCGGTGGTG
>CAJCJE010000934.1 GCA_903970565.1 Candidatus Melainabacteria bacterium
GCTGGTCTGCGCAAGGGCGAAGCGGCTCGGCAGGCGTTCGACGTGTTCTTGCAGCGTCCTGCGACGTACCGCAACGCGGTGTGGGAAACCGACCATGTCGAGGTGCCGGTCGAGGTCGACGTGGCCGGCGAACTGGTCAAACCGTGGGTGACGTGGTTTGTTGACGTGGCCACCGACGCGGTGTGCGGGACGGCGGTCACCGCAGGTCCGCCGAGCCGGGAGAGCATCCTGGCGGCGTTGCGGGCTGCGATCACCCTGGCGGAGCCGTACGGGCCTCCGGGAGGGTTGCCGGGGCGGGTGCGCATAGACCGGGGCCGGGATTTCCTGTCGAAGACGGTCGCCGCGGCGTTGGGGGTGTTCGCGGTCGAGGTCGAGCCGCTGCCCGGCTACACGCCGCATTTGAAGGGCACGGTGGAAACTCTCAATGGGGCGGCCGAGAAGATGTTCTTCGCCGCGTTGCCCCGCTACACCCACGCGCCGACGTTGCAGAATCGGCGGCCGGCCGACCCGGACGCTCCCGCGCTGACCTACGAGGCCTTCGTGGTGGAGTTGTTGGGCTGGGTCCGCTGGTGGAACGACCACGCGATGCCGGCGTTGGACGGGCGCAGCCCGCTGGTGGCGTGGCTGGATGACCCGACCCCGCTGGTCACGGTGCCGGCGCAGGATCTGCGGTTGTTCACGCTGGAAGACGACGGCCGGACCCGGAAGATCACCACGAAGGGCGTGGGTTGGGGCCGCAACCGACACTATGTCGCGGATTGGATGACCGGCCGGGTCGGCACCGCGGTGCGGTTGCGGTACATGCCGCATCACGATCACGAAGTCGAGGTGTTCGACGCGCGCACCGGCGAGCATCTGGGCGCAGCAGTGCTGTCGAACCAGGCCAGCACGGAACAGATCGGCGCGGTCCGCCGAGCGCGGGCTACCCGGCGCCGGCGGTTGGCCGCCGACCTGCGGGCGGCGGAGAAATCCCGTCGGGCCCGGTATGCCGCCTCGACCACGCCCGAGCCGGCCCAACGGCTGGGCGCGCTCACCGTGGCCGAAGTCGCGGGAGAACTCGCCGAGGCCGAAGTAGATGACCTGGCGCGGCTGGCACGGCCGAACCTGTTGCCGTCGGCGCCGCCTCCCTCGGACTGGGTGCTGCCGATCGACCTCGACCGGGTGGACCTGGGCACCGGTGACACCGGACTGGACAGTGAGGGGCGGGAATCGCGGTGACGACAACCAACGCTGACGTGACGGGAGCCGTCACAGCGGATGCTTCCGTCACACCGGAGGTCGCCCACCTCGACCAGGGTGACGCCGACCGCGACGATCACTACCTGCGCTTGGCGGGAGCGCGGGTCGTGGCCACCGACGCGCTGTTGAGGGTGCGCGACAACCTCGCCGACGTCCTGGCGGCGAAGGCGATGATGTGCGTGCACGGAGACGCCGGGCTGGGCAAGACGCTGTCGGTGAACGCCTCGCTGCGGGAACTGGCCCCGGAAACGGTGTGCCGGGTGCAGTTCCGGGCCCGGCCGACTCCGCGCGACATCCGCCACGAGTTGTTCCGGGCCCTGGATATTGGCGGGGAGCCGCCGAGTAAGCCGATCGAGTTCGACGGAGTGCTCAAAGACGTTCTGCGGCAACGGTTTCGTGTGTTGGTGTGCGACGAGGCCCAGTGGCTGTCGCGAGAGTGTTTCGAGTACTGGCGCCACCTCTGGGATGACCGCGCGACCGACATCGCGATCGTGTTCGTCGGCGGCGGGGACTGCTACCAGGTGCTGCGCCGCGAACCGATGCTCTCCTCGCGGGTGTACGTGTGGCAGGAGTTTCAGCGGATGCCGCGCGAGCAGGTGCTGCGGGTGATCCGTGCGTACCACCCGATCTGGAAACACACCGATCCCGACGTGATCGCGTTCGCCGACACTCATGCCGGGCACGGCAACTTCCGTGCCTGGGCAAAGATCACCGCGCACGCCGCGCGGGCACTGACTCGCCTGGACCGGCAGGTGGTCGACCAAGAGGTGCTGGGCTGGGTGTTCTCGAAGCTGTCCGGACGCGCCGGATGAGCCGACGCGGTCCTGAGCCGATCGCGGTCGTCGCGGACAAGGCGACCGCGGCGTTGGCCGCGACCAGCCCCGTGCATCCGGGTGACGGGTGGGACGACGAGGTCCGACCGACCGAGCCGCGACCAGTGACGGTGCTGCTCGATCCCGACGACGACGCCGCGGTCACCGCAGCACTGCTGGCCGCGCACTGGCCGGCGGCGGGTCGGGTCACCGTGCACCCGACGCCGTCGACGTCGTCGCCGAACGCGTTGGCCCTCGACGTTCTCGCCGGGCTGGGGTTCCCGGTGAACCGGCTGGCCGAGGAGAAGATCTCGGGCGGTGTTCCGGTCTGGCAGGTCCTCGCCGCGTGGATGGGCGCCGACGAGATCGAGCAGGTCGTGGTGCTGCGGGCGCACACCCTGTCGGAGACCGGGTGGTGGCGGCTGTTGGAGTTGCGTGAGCGCACCGGTATCGAGTTGGTGATGGTGTGGCACGCGGCCGCCGGGCTCAAGCCGTGGGAGCGGTTCCTGCTCGACGTACCGCACCGGGAGACCCGCGACGTCGCGACGGTGATCGACCCGGACCGGTTGCCACCCAACGACTCCGACCTCGCAACGGGCCTCACCGAGGATGAGGCGGAACCGGTGGCGGGCATACCCCGCTGGGAGCTGCCGCCGCTGCCCGAGGGCGATGTCACCAGTTTCCGCGCCGAGGCGTTCCGTGAGCTCTCGGCACCGCAGTTCGCGCGGGTGGACGACGAATACCAGTACGGGCTTCGCGCGGCCTGTCGGTGGCTGTCGGGGCACGCCGAACAGACCTACGCGCTCATGAGCATGGTGGAGCCGGGGCACTACCTGCGCCCGCTGCTGCCCGACTCGGTGGGCGGCGCGCAGGCTGCCGCCGGGATCGAGCTGCTGGAGTCCCGCTACCAGCCGAGTGTCCTGCGCGCGGTGGCCGGTGGGCTGCTGTGCGTCGGGCGGGACGGGCACGGCCGCGAATATCCGAGGCGGTTCACCGACGACATCGGATTGCAGGTGTTCCTCGGCGGTGTGGTGGCCGAAACGTGGTCCCGCCGCCACGCCATCGCCCGGCTGCGCGGCGCGCAGGCCGGCGCGATGCTGCACGGGGTCCTGCTCGCGCTGCCCTCCAACCTGCCGAGCCGTGCCGGTCCGGGCCTGGGGACCGTGCCGTTCGACCACGAGACCGCCGACCGTATCCGTGCCCGGATCGCCAGCCCGGTGCACGCTGCCGCGCTGGCCGCCGCGCTGTTCACCGGTTGCACCCCGGGCAGCCTGGCCACCGCGGTCACGATCGAGACGTTGTCGCAAGACGCGAGATTGTTCGCGGTGCCCGGCCCTGGCCCCAGTTATAGCCGGCGCGACGGTGCCAACACGGCGGTGTTCGTCGTGCCCGAGCCCGCCCGGCCGATGTTCGCCGCGGCACGAGCATTCCTGCGGCTGCGCGACACCCGCCGCATCGCCGGCTGTTGTATGCGGGCATCGGCAAGGACAACGAGATCCTGCACGCCAGCGCCGAGTCCGCCGACCTGCCACTGCCGGTCACGGGCGAGCACCTGTACGACTCCTGGACCGCCGCCACCACGGCGTGGTGGATCGGTACCCACCTGCACCACCCAGGGGTTGATCCCCGATGACCGTCCGGACGCACCGCGTACCCCACGCCGCGCTGAACATGCCGTTGATCCGCGCTCGGGTCGCCGCCCTGGGACTGGTCGACAGCCAGATCACGGACACGCTCGGCGTCTCGGTCTACGACCTCGGTCGCGACCCGGACTTCCGTGCGGTGAGCCTGACCATCCTGGTGCGGCTCTCGCGGCTGCTCGACGTGCCGCTCGACGACCTGGTCATCACCAACGACCCGCAGATCCAGGCACTCGACCAGCCCGCACCCGACAGCCCGGCTGAGGATGGGGCGCAGGGCGAGGTCGCTGACGATCAGTTGTTACTGGGGCTGATCGCCACCTTCAACAGCCTGCACGTCCCGCGCATCCTCCGGCTGCTGGGCTGGACGGGGCCGCGCCTGGATGCTGCACTGACGGTGATCGGCGAGCACCTGGCGCCCACCGCGCTGCGAGTGGTGGCCACCGACCAGCGGCTGACCCTGATGCTGCGCCCGGACGTCCTGCCCGCCGTGGTGCGCTCCCAGTTCGAGCACGAGAACCTCGTCGACTACCCGCTGGACTCGAACACCGCCGTCTCCGTCTTGGAGTTGGTGCGCGAGAAGATCCTCGAACCCTTCCCTGAAAACAGGGACAACCGCGAGTACACCCGGCCCACCACCTTCGACGCTGTCTATCTGGTCGGAGCCCGACTCGCTGTGCCGGCCGCGCCCACTGCCGACGGCTCGGCTACCGGCGCCGTCGAGATCCACCCGGACGTCCTGTTCGCTCTGGGGCTCATCGGCGCCCCGGCAACCGCACCGCGACCGGCGAACCACCACGCCACGTAAGCTGTACATCTCGCGGAATATCCAACGTTTTAGGGGTCTGACCAGCACTGATACCGGTCAGGTGTGCTGGTCGTCGTCGAAGTGCTCGACCTCGTGTTGGAGGGTGATGACGTCGGCGTGCTGCTCGATCGTGGTGAGCAGCTGCCGAGCGATCAGCTCGTTGGGCCACGCCTCGACCGGGATCGGACCGACCAGGTACCCAGTGAGCCACAGGCGGGCCAGCATGTTGGCCGCGCACAGCTGCATCCGCGCGAAGTACGCCGGATCGCTGGCGGTCTCGACCCCGGCCGGGGCGTCACCGAGGTTGGCAACAACCTGGCTGGCACGCGCATAAAGCGTGTTCGGGTCGGCGATGGTGGCGTGGTCGGCGAACCGTACGGCGAGGCCGTCTACCAACGTCGTCATGATCAGGCCGGTGCCCTGCACCAGTTTGAGGGCCTTCTCCACGTCGTCGCCAACATCGGCGCTGGCCTGGCGGAGGGTTTTCCGGGCAAGGTCGGTGATCAGCTGGAGGTCGAGCATCGTCAGCTGAATCAGCCCATCGGCAGGACCGAGGTCGTCGGGGCCAGCCACCGCACCAGCATCCGCCCGAATGTGCTCGGCGGGAAGGGCGCTCGACGTTCGGTGTGGCCGCCAGCCGACCGTGCACAGGTCTCTAAAACGATCGTTTTACGGACCCATGTTGCTGTCGATGTCCGAAGTCGTGTGCACAGCTGAGCTGGGCTTTCGTCGTGGTGTGCAGAGGAGTTCGGGTCATCGCGTTGTACTGAAGTCGCCTGCACTACGGTCACATCGACCATGATCGTGTGCGCGGCAGGGGTTGTCGATTGGCTGAGGAGTCGCTGGTCGAGCGTGGTGTGCTGACCGCGCCTGGCCCGACGTGGGACGCGGCGGTGCGCCGGGCAGAGGTGATCGGTGGGTTGGCCGCCAAGGACACGGTGGGCGTGGCCGCCGTCGACGAGGCCGCCGCTGAGCTGGGCATTTCCCGCCGTCAGGTTTACGCGCTGGTCCGCCGGTGGCGCGCGGGCGAAGGTGTGGCGTCGGATCTGCTGCCGGCCCGGTCGTCCGGTGGCCGGGGTGCTGGCAGGTTGCCGGACGAGGTCGAGGCGATCGTGCGGGAAGTGCTGCGCTCCCGGTATTTGACCCGGCAGCGTCGTTCGGTGGCAGCGGCGTGTCGGGAGATCGCCCGGCAGTGCCGGGTACGTGGTCTGCGGGTTCCCTCGCGCGGAACGGTGTTGCGCCGCATCGCGCAGCTCGACCCGGTGAAGTCGGTCTTGGCACGGGAAGGAACCGACGCGGCCCGCTCGCGCCGCTCGGCCGGCGGTGTGCCACCGGAGATCACCGGGCTACTGGACCAGGTGCAGATCGACCACACCCCGGTGGACGTGATCGTGGTCGACGAGCGGCACCGCCTACCGATCGGCCGCCCCTACGTCACCGCGGCGATCTGTGTGTGCAGCCGGTGCGTGGTCGGCCTGGTGGTCACGTTGGAGGCCCCGTCGGCGACGTCGGCCGGGTTGTGCCTGGCGCACATGGCCACGGACAAGCGGGCTTGGCTGGAACGGCTCGGGGTGGAGGCGGTGTGGCCGATGAGTGGCAAGCCGCGCGAGCTGTACCTGGACAACGCCGCCGAGTTCCACAGCGAGGCCCTGCGCCGGGGCTGCGACCAGCACGGCATCAGGTTGGCCTACCGGCCGCCGGGGCAGCCGCACTTCGGCGGGATCGTCGAGCGGCTGATCGGCACGATGATGCAGATGGTGCACGACGAACTCCCGGGCACCACGTTCTCCAACACCGCCCAGCGTGGCCGCTACGACAGCGACGGCCAGGCCGTGCTGACCCTGGTCGAGTTGCAGCGGTGGTTGGCGCTGGCGGTGGCCTGCTATCACGGCGAGGTCCACGACGGGCTCGGCCGCACTCCGGCCGGCGCGTGGGCCGAGCTGGTCGCCGAGGCGGGGGCGCCGGTGACGGTGACCAACGAAACGGCGTTCCTGGTGGACTTTTTGCCGGTGATCCGGCGCTCCCTGTCCCGCTCGGGCTTCCAGATTGATCACGTGCAGTACTACTGCGACGCGCTCAAGCCGTGGATTGCCCGCCGGGAACGGCTGGGGAAGTTCGTGTTGCGCCGCGACCCGCGCGACATCAGCCGGATCTGGGCGCTGGACCCGGAGGGCACCGCGTACCTGGAGGTGGGCTACCGGACGTTGTCGCGGCCGCCGATCAGCGTGTGGGAGCAGCAGGCCGCCGTCGCCCGGCTGCGTGAGCAGGGCCGGGCCGAGGTGGATGAGAACGCCCTGTTCGCGATGGTGGAGCGGATGCGCGAGATCACCGACACCGCGGCGGCCACCACCCGCAAAGCCCGCCGTGACCACCAGCGCCGCTCGGCGATACCAGCCCGGCAGCCTTCGACCGCGCCGCCTTCCCCGCCGAAGGTCAGGGACACCGACGTCGTGGCCACGCCGTTCGAGGTGATCGAACAGTGGTGACCAGCATGAACACCGACATCGAGGGCGGGTCGGCAGACCTGTCGCACCTGCATCCGGCCGCGCAGCGGATCGCACGGCTGCCCGACGAGGAACGGCTGCGGTATGTACGGGCGGACCGGTGGATCGGCTACACCCGCGCCACGGCGGCGCTGGAGCAACTGGACACCCTGTTCTCCTGGCCAACCAAACAGCGGATGCCGAACCTGCTGCTGATCGGCCCGACGAACAACGGCAAGTCGATGATCATCGAGAAGTTCCGGCGTGCCCATCCGCCGATCACGCATGAGGACCGGGAGGAGATCCCGGTGCTGGTGATGCAGATGCCTTCCGACCCGTCGGTGACCCGGTTCTACACGGCGCTGCTGGCCGCGCTGGGCGCGCCGATGCGCTCGCGCTACCGGCTGGCCGACCTGGAACAGTTGGTGTTGCGGCTGCTGCGCGCGGCCTCGGTGCGCGTGCTGGTGATCGACGAGCTGCACAACGTGCTCGGCGGCCGGGGTGATTCCCGCCGGGAATTTCTGAACCTGCTGCGGTTTCTGGGCAATGAGCTGCGTATCCCGCTGGTCGGGGCCGGCATCCGGGACGCCTATCTGGCTATCCGCGCCGATGACCAGTTGGAGAACCGGTTCGCTCCGCTGACCCTGCCGCGCTGGGAACCGGACGAGGACGCCTGCTCGTTGCTGGCCAGCTTCGCCGCGTCGTTCCCACTGCGTCGGCCTTCGCCGATCGCGAACCCGGAGATGGCCTCCTACCTGCTCACCCGCAGCGAAGGCACGATCGGCGAGCTGGCGCACCTGCTCACCGACGCCGCGGTCGCGGCGATCGAGTCCGGCGAGGAAGCGATCACCCAGCGCGCCTTGCTGCTCGCCCCGTACGAGGGGCCGTTCGAGCGCGAACTCACGTGAGCCCAACCCGACCAGCGCAGCGGCTTCGGCCGGTCCGGCGGTGGCCGCTGCATCCGCAGCCCGGTGTGCTGGAGTCGCTGTCCTCGTGGCTGGAGCGCCTGGCCCGGCTCTACGACCTCTCGGTGAAGGACCTGCTCACCCGCAACCTGGACCTGGTGGACGTGAACCCACGCCTGTGGGATCTCGATTACGAGACAGCAGCGCCGGTGCTCGCCGCGTTGGCCGAGCGCACCGGTGTCGAACCGACCCGGCTGACGAGGATGACGTTGGCCGGCTGGGCGCCGTGGCTGTTCGATTCGCTGTCGGTGCGCGCGCACGGTGGGGAAGAGCAGGGCGTGTTCGACACCTATGTGCGGGCCAATTCGGTGCTGCTCGCGCCGGGCGAGGCCGGCACCCACTACGTGGACCGGTTCAAACCCTGGTGCGGGCCGTGGCTGCCGATCCCGATGGGGTGGCGACGCCGGGTGTGCCCGGTCTGCACGGCCGACCCGG
>CAJCJE010000935.1 GCA_903970565.1 Candidatus Melainabacteria bacterium
AGCTCCCCCGCCTCGCCCAGGGTCAGCCCCACATCCAGCAACACGCCACGCCCGGCGATCAGCCCGGCCGCGGTCTGGATACCGGTCACGCCGTCGCCCTCGGAGGTGACGACGTCACCGGCGGCACGCCCGTTGTAGGCGCGGCCGTGGTCGAAGATGTGCCCGAGCCCGTCCCACTGCGTGGAGCACTGCAGCGGCATCGCGATCCAGTCGTCGGCGCCACCGAAGCCGTGCGGGAAGCCCTGGTTGCCACGCTCGGCGTCGGTACCGGTGTCGGTCATCGTGTGCACCGGGTTGGTGCGCCGCCGCCAACCCAGCTGCGGGCCGTGCTCGTCGAACGCCTGGGCCAGCGAGTACGCCGCACCGGTCTGCACCAGGGCCGCGGCGCGGGCCCGCGCGGCGGGGGTGAGGAAGTTCAGGGTGCCGAGGACGTCGTCGGCGCCCCAGCGGCCGGTGTTGGACAACCGCGTGGCGGTCTCGCGGATGGCGCCTTCGGGGTCGGCGCGATCCCAGGTCGGAGTGGAGGTGGCCGGCAGGGTCACGGTGCCACCACCCGGGTGCGCTGGACGCCGAGCCCGGTGATCGTGCCCTCCATGACGTCGCCCGCGCGCAGCAGCCGGCCGTGCGCCATCCCATTGCCGGCCGGGCTGCCGGTGAGCAGAAGGTCGCCGGGACGCAGCGGGGTGGTCTGCGAGGCGGCCGCGACCAGCGCCGCGACGTCGAACATCATGTCCTTGGTCGACTCGTCCTGCATCACCTCGCCGTTGAGCCGCAACGTGATCCGCGGATGGGGCTCGGCGAACTCCGCCGGCACCAGCCACGGGCCCAGCGGGGTGAACCCGGGGGCGTTCTTGGCGCGGAACCAGTCGCTGCCGATCTCGGGCATGTCACGGCGGAACACCAGATCGCGCGTGGTCAGGTCGTTCGCGATCGTGTAACCGGCGACGTGCTCGAGCGCGTGCTCGCGGTCGACGCGGAACGCCTCCCGCCCGATCACCGCGGCCAACTCCAGCTCCCAGTCGTGCTTCTCGGAGTAGCCGGGCAGCACCACGTCGTCGTGGGGGCCGGTCACGGCCGAGGGCAGCCCGATGAAGAAGTACGGCTCTCCCCCGGCGATACGCCGATCCATCATCGCCTCGGCCTCGGCCCGGACCTCGGCCTCGGGCCTGTCGCGGTTGTGCTGCACCGCCAGATCGATGACGTGCGTGCGATAGTTCGCGCCCGCCTGCAGGATCTGACCCGGGGCCAGCGGGGCGAGCACGCGAAGCCCGTCGAGAGATGTGGTCGCCTCGCCCGCCAGTGCGTGCAGCCTCGGCAGCACGGCGTCCCAGCGCTGCAGCAGCGCGTGCACCGACGGACCCAGATCCGACACGTCCCGATGACGGGGCTGCTCGCCCTGGACGACGAGCGCGGGATACGGCTCGGCCCCGTACGCGGCGAGCGTGGCAAGTGCAAAGGGGACGACCACAAGCGGTCCTTCCGTCGACGGTGACGAACACCTACTGTCGGCGGCTACGACTCCATCAGGGAAGCTGAAAATCCTGATGTTGATCATTGGTGGAACGGATGGTGAAGTGGATCTCGGTCGCCTGGACCTCAACCTGCTCGTCCCGCTCGACATGCTGTTGGAGGAACGCTCGGTCACCCGCGCGGCGGCCCGGCTGGGGCTCTCGCAGCCCGCGCTCTCGGGCGCGCTGGCGCGGTTGCGCCGGCACTTCGCCGATCCCCTGCTGGTGCGGGCGGGCAACGCCTACGAACTCACTCCCCTCGCCGTGCAGCTGCGCCGGCGCAGCCGGGTGGCGCTCGGCGGCGTGGAAAGGGTGTTCGCCAGCGAGGCGGTGTTCGACCCGGCCACCTCGCGGCGGACGTTCACCGTATTCGCCTCCGACTACCCGATGGCTCTGCTCGGCCCGCGCATCGCCGCGATGGTCGAGGCGCAGGCCCCCGGCGTCACGCTGCGTCTGGAACACCACGCCACCGACCTCATCGAATCCGGCGCCGAAGGGCTGCGCGGCGTCGACGGGCTCGTGCTGCCCCACGGCTTCCTGTTCGATGTGCCCTCGGTCGACCTGTTCACCGACACCTGGGTGTGTCTCGCCGACCGCGACAACGACACCGTCGGCGACGTGCTGACGATGCACGACGTCGCCGCGCTGCCGTGGGTGTTCACCTACAACGGCCCGGCGGCGTTCACCGGTGCCGGCCGCCAGCTCCAGTTGCTGGGCGTCGCCCCTCGGGTGCAGCTAGTGGTCGAGAGCTTCCTCGCGCTGCCGTTCTACGTGGCCGGCACCAACCGGCTCGCGCTGATCCAGCGCCACCTCGCCGCGTCACTGGCCCACGACATCCGGTTGCGCGTCCTCGAACCACCCTGGGACGCGGTGCCGGTGGTGGAGGCGCTGTGGTGGCACCCCACCCACACCCACGACCCCGAACACATCTGGCTACGGGCCCTGTTCACCGACGCCGGCGCGACGATGAACGCCCCGACCTGACTTCGATGTGGAGCGCGGCAGGGCTGGCGGGACGGTCCCGTCACGCCCGCGCGCACCGGTTCTTCTCCCAC
>CAJCJE010000936.1 GCA_903970565.1 Candidatus Melainabacteria bacterium
ACCGCCACTGGTCAGCGTCCTGAAGGACCCGGACTCGGAGGGCGACGCGTTCGTCCATCTGCTCACACAGCACCAACAACGCCTCGGTATCCACCGGAGCACCGCCCGCACTACGCCAGGCCCGCTCCCACAACGCGACACCCATCCGCCCCAACGGGCGAGCCGGCTCCGGCAGCGGAAGCGCGTCGGCCTGGCGAGGGCGACGCGGCAACGGCGGCACCTTGGCCGCATACGGTTCGTCGACCACGTCGGTCCAGCCGTGCACCGGTGTCATCCGGTTACGTTTCTGTCCCTCGGGTTTGGGCTTGCGGCCGGCGACGGGCATCGGAGTCACCCCCGGTGACGGACGTCACTGTTGATCACTGTAAAAGTCGACGCGACCAGATTTTGATTTCATACAGGCGGGAAGCGAGCGAATATCCCGGTGCCGAAGATCATCGCCAGGGGGTTGTACCCCGTGGTCCTCGCCGCTCGGGAGCGCTGATGGGCAGCTGGGTAAGGGAAAACCCCCGCATGAGTCTTGGCGGGGGTCCCTGGTCGTGGCAAGCAAGCGCTATCCGTCTTCCCGCGTACACGGCCTGTCGACAGGTTAGGAAGGCAGATGTCGGGGCGTCAACCGAATTAGCGGGAGTTCGGTAGTTCTACCGAGCCGCACCGTGATGGCTGGTGATGGTGCCGGGGTGTGGTTCGGTGCTGCGGCGGTCGCGGTAACGGTGGCGGGCGGTGTTGCCTTCGCGGCTGGACTTGTACCGGTGGCAGTGCGGCCAGGTCCGGTCGTGCACGGCGGCGAGGTTGGTGTCGGTGTGGTTGTCGCCGGGTTGGATGTGGTCGATGGTGTCGGCGCCGGGTTGTCCGCAGAGGTAGCAGATGCCATGGTCGCGGGCCATGATGCGCGGCACGATCCGGCTCGACCAATCCAGCGGGAGCCGGGAACGGCGGGTACTGCCCTGCCAGCGACCAGACATCGGCGGTTACCGCTTCGGCGTGGGCGGGTTCGGCTTACTGTCGCCGCTGGTTTTGTTGCGGCCGAGTCGTTTGTCCGCTGGAGTGCCTTTGCTGGGGGTGCCTCCCATGTCAGCGCCCTTTCATCTGGTCGGTGGTGTGGTCGGGTGGGTCAGTGATGGCGGTGTCGGGTGGCGCCACAGCATCGTGGATGCGATAGATCAAGCTGAGTGCTTCGCGGTTGGCGGCATAGTCGTGTTCGGCGGCGTCGCGGTCGTGTTCGACCTGCCGGTTCTGCGCCAACAGGATCAGCGGCGACGCATAGGCGGCCTGAACGGAGAACAGCAGGTTCAGCAGAATCCACGGATACGGGTCCCAGTGCCGCACCAACGCCGTCACGTTCAACACGATCCACGCGATGATGAACACGCTTTGCAGGCCGATGAACCGCCAGGAACCCATGAACCCGGTCACCATGTCGGCGGCGCGCTGCCCGATATCCCGGTGCGCATGGCGTAGTTGGTTGGCCGGGTGTCGCAGTGTGGGTCGCATGGTGATCACCCCCGGCCGTCACGGTTTAACGCCGGTCCGGCGCACCGCTGAGGGGATGTGGGCAGAGTGGCCCGTGAAGAAGCGTTGCAGTTGTTGATCGACTTGTCAAGCTTTTCTGTGCGGGTTGCGTGTTGTCGCAGGTAGACAGTGATCTCGGCGAGGTCGTAGCCGCCCGGCTGACGGGTGATGTGCCCGCGTCGAACCCAGGACCGCAGCGTCGCGCTGGTGCACGGGTAGCCGCTACGGCGGACGAACAGCACCGCCAAGCTCGCCGGCACCAACGCCATCCCGGACTCCCGAGTGGACACTGCGATGGCGGCCGTGGGTGTGCCGGTCATGCGGCGATCCCGCTGATGTCCTGGAGCGCCAGGCTGATCAGGGCGTCGCCGTCGTAGGTGGCGCGGCAGTCGCCACAGCGGATCGTCGTGCCGCTCGCCGGGAGCCGTAACGGTGTCGCACACACGTACTCGCGGTTGTGGGTGTCGGTGAGGTCGCGGGTGCAGTAGCCGATCACCGCACGTGGCGACTCGTCGTCGGTGACCGCGCGGAGTTGGCCGCGTACTTCGGCGAGTTCGGTGGCGAGTTGGGCGAGCACGTGGGGTTGTCCGTCACGGATCAGAGCGTCCCAGTGGAACAACAGCGAGGCTGCCTCGGTCTCCACCGTCACCGCACCGCTGTTCCCGGCCGAGATGCTGCCCTGCCAGCGGCGAACGATGGTTGCCCAGCCGTGCAGGACTTCCAACGCCGAACGGGGATCGCCGGGTTCGACGGCGACAGTGCGCACATCGCGCAGGGCCATGATGTGCACGTCACCGGGCGGGGTCGATCGGTAGCCGGGCATCCGGCGCTGGGCCGGTGGTGTCGCGGGCAGGTCGGCCGGCAGGTCGAGCAGGAGCTGGTAGCGATCGACGATCTCGCCGATCATGTCCCGCAGTCGGGTGTCGCACCGGTCGCAGAGCTGGTAGCCGGCGGGTGCGGGGAACGGTGCGCCGTCGCGGGTGGTGCAGCCCAGCGCACACGCCACCCGATCACCACTGGTGTCGTCGAAGGCTGTGCCGGTTGCCGTGTCGATGTCGTGGACGCTGCTCATGCCCGCGGCTCCCCGTAGCCGGCCACGCGCAGCAGCGTCACCGCGTGCTCGACCTCCAGGCGCACCGGGACCTGAGTCAGCCACCGCAGGCCGACACCATCCCCCGCTGCGACACCGTCAGCAGCGTCGGCGGCAGACGTAGTGTTCCCGGCCCTCAACGTGTCGCTGAGCCCCGCAACCGTGTCCCGGCTGCCGAGTGTGTTCAACGCGGGCATCAGCCCGCACAACGGCATCCAGGCCCACCAGTGGCCGGGATCGGCGTGGCCGCGTCGTTTCACCACCAGCACACCGACGTCCGCGCCGGCCGCGAGGCGTTGCGCCTCGGTCTCGCGTAGCCAACCGTCGACTTTCCACAAGAGCCGGTCGGCGACATCCTTGACCTGGAACACCAGGCCGGGTGTGCCGTCGATGTCGCCGGTATCGACTCGTTGCCGGGCCGGGGTGTGGTAGCCGGTGCGCACCGTGCGTTCGGCGCCGGGGAAACCGTGGCGGCGCAGCCAGGTGACCAGGTCACGCTCAGCGCGTTTGCCTTTCTCGCCGTTGGCTTTCCCGATCCTGGACCGGTCGCGGGCACCACCAGGCGAACTATCCGCTCTCGAAGTACTGATCGTCGTGTTGGGCATCGTGATCCTTGAGGAGAACAGTGGTTACTCGGACACGACTCGGTTTCCCAGGTGCTGTGTCAGCAGCGCGATTCCCGCAGTGTCAGCCGGTTGCTGATGCGTGATGTCATCGCGGGTGACGTCTGCCGTGAACTCGCGCCGGGCAGCGGTATAGATCAGCTGCGCCGCACACTCCAGGTGGGACGAGTCGACATCATCGGCGTCGACGTACCCACACCAATGATCGGCGAAAACCACCGGCCGGTCTCGCCGGGTGTCGCCACGAACGTGGTCGGGGGATCGCCAGAGCATCCCCTTACCGTGCACATAATACGTGCGCAGTCCAGAGATTACCGCCCGCAACTCGCCAGCGGGTGACAACGGGATCGGATCGACGCGGTACAGCCCTCGATCGGAGTGACCGACGAGAACAACCTGGTCGCAGTGCTGACACTGCTCAGCGATGCGTGACAGGCCCCACCAGGAGCCGACGCGGTAGTTCAGTGGATAGTCCATTGTGGATTTACTTTCTATCGTGTGACGAGAGAGGATCGGGCTGTGAAACGCATCCTGGGCCGCTTTGGCGTGATCAGTCAACGCGATTCTTCGCGTGTGATGCCAGCCGTGGTGTCGTCGCCATCGTGGGGCCGGGGTGTAGCCCTCGGGAACACCGGAACACATGTTTGCACATAGAACGCTGCTATGGCTTGTCAGTCTCTGCTTCCGTCGTCACCGGTTCTGTTTTCTTTATTCTGCGGGATAGTAATAGTGTGTGTTCCAGTGTTCCCAAGATCAAAAATAAGAGAAGGTCCCGGGAATACCGGCCAGGGAGACCGCGTCGATGGAACGTTTCCCCAGTTCACGGTGGGATCGTCTCAACTGTCCGGCACGCAGCGGAGTCGGCTGGTCACGGAACACGGGAGCGTCGGTCACCGACCGCGGAGCGTTCCTCGCTGGGCTGTCGTGTTCCCGCACGAGGCCCATCACGAGCGTCACCGTGCCACCCAGCGCCGTCCGAGTTCCCGGCGGAACCTACGCGGAACTCAACGCGGACTCCGACGCGGAAGATGGCGCGGAAGATGGCGCCGACTCCGGCGGGTGCTCGGGTGTCACGCGGTCGCCTGCCAGTCCTGGTTGTCGCCGTCTGCGGCGAGTGCGATGCCGACGTAGCGACGGGCGGTCCGGCCCCCGCTCGTGTGGGTCACCCCGAACCGGGCCCGCAGCGTGGTACCGAGCTTGCGGGGCCCGACCGGGGTGAGTCCTTCGGTCGCGCACCAGCGTTCGTAGGCCGCACGCACCACCGCGATCGTGGTCGTCACCTGCTCGCCCCCGCCGACGTGGCAGCATTCCTCCACGAACCGGGCCACGCTGTCCTGCTCGTGCTCGTAGCTTTCCGTCGCGGCATGCACGCTGGCCGGTTCGACCAACCCGTCGCGGAGGTAGGCGACCGCGCCCGCGATCAGCCACGCCATCACCGCGCTGCCGTGCTGGTCCACGAGAATCTCGGTCAGGTCACCGTTGCGTCGTTCGGGCGGAACCTCG
>CAJCJE010000937.1 GCA_903970565.1 Candidatus Melainabacteria bacterium
AGACGTGTGCTCTTCCGATCTGTTATCCGGCGTCGGCTGTTGGTAGGGCTGTTGCTGCTGATAGGGCCGCGGCTCTGCCGGCTGCTGATAGGGCTGCTGTTGGTAGGACTGCTGTTGGTAGGACTGTTGCGGGTAGGGCTCCTGTTGCGGATAGGGCTGCTGCCCTGCCGGCGGCTGCCCTGCCGATGACTGATGGGACTGCGGCTGATTCGGCTGGTCACTCTCGTTGTCGGGCATCGTGGACTCCCTTGGCCAACTCGTTCGGTGAACGCTGATGTCCGGCGACGGTCGTCCGGGTGGCCTCGAACGGCACCGCCCGCACGGTCGCCAGCAGGACCTGATCGACCTACTGCCACTGCCGCGAGTCCCCCCTGTTTGTCCCCTACCCAATCAAGCAAACCGCTGGTCAGCAAATGCAAAATAATGTGTTTGCCCGCCGGATGCCAGGGGTATCCCACGAACGGCGTCTCCTTCGCCCCCAGCTCTGTCGATTCGACTCGGTGAAAGCTCGATGAAAGGCGGCATGTCATGGCCGGGGTAGCCGACTACGAAGTACCGACCACGCGGTCGCGTCGGCGTGGACTGCCGCGTAGGCGTGGCGCGGTCAACGGACTGCTGCTGATTCTACTCGGCGCCTGGGGCGGCCTGGTGCCGTTCTTCGGCCCGAGGATCGGTCTTTCCTACACTTCGGACCCGGCGTGGACCATCACCTGGGCCAAGGTCTGGCTGGAAGTCCTGCCCGCCGTCGCGGTCGTGATCGGCGCTCTCGGCCTGATCGGCACCGCGGCGCGCGCCGGTGGCGTGTTCTGGGGCTGGCTGGCCGCGCTCGGCGGTGCCTGGTTCATGGTCGGCCAGACCGTCAGTCAGCTGTGGACACACGGCCGGGGCGAGTTCGGCGCACCGGCCGCCGCCACCGTCGCCGGCCGGACCGTCGAGGAGCTCGTCTTCTTCTACGGTCTCGGCGCGGTGATCGTCTTCCTTGCCGGCGTCGCGATCGGCCGGTTCACCGTGCCCGTCCGACAGGACGCCGCCGCCATCACCTCCGACGACATTCCCGCGCCGGCGCAGCCGATCGATCCGATGCCCGCCACCGACTCGACCTCCGCCGCCAACCGGGTCAACCGGGAAGCGAATGTCACCAACCGGGACGGGAAATGGGCGACCCCGACGACGACAATGGCTCCGGTGCGGGCAAAGCACTCCCTGCCCACGGATTCCGCCGCCTCGACCTCGGCCGTGTCGACTTCCCCCGGTTCGACTTCCCCCGGATCGACCGATTCCATCGGCGCGACCACTCCGATCGCGACCGGACCGGTCTCGACCAAGAGGTCCGACAACTCCTGACAGGTCCAACTCCTGACAGGTCGAGACCGACATCGATCCATCCGAGATGGTGATCGGCTAACGACTGCTTTTCGACGACCGGCGCGGCTTCGACGGGACACCCGTTGGCCGCGCCGGTTCGTTCGGTAGCGCCGGTTTGTCGATGATCAGGGCGATCAGCCGGGGGAACAGGTCGTCAGGCACCCCCTCGGCATCCATCCCCGTTTCCAGGGCCAGTCCGTTGGAGATCGCCAGCATGGCGACGGCGAGGTCGTCGGCACTCATCGGCAACTCGACCCCACGGACCTGCGCGATCCGCTCGATGGCCCGTGCCACGGCGGCCCGGCCTTCCCGGCGCCGGTGGCCGAGCGCGGCACGCAGGGCCGGGTCGCGCCTGGCCAGTCCGCAGTATTCGAACAGCAGATGCTGCCAGGTCAGGTCGGCATGAATCGCGGCGACGAGGCTGGCACCGAGGTCGTGCACGGCCAGGCCGACGTCCTGCGCCGCGTCGAAGGCGGCCATCGCGTCGTGCAACCGGTGCAGCACGTGTTCTTCCATCAGCGCGAGGACCAACTCGTCCTTGCTGTCGAAGTTGGAGTAGACCGCGCCCTTGGTCAGCCCGGCCGCCGCCGCGATGTCGCTGACCGACGAGGACGCGATGCCCCGCTCGGCGAACACCGTGGCCGCCGCGTCCAGCACGCGGCGACGGGTTTCCGAGCGCAGCGGCCGGATTCTGGTACCTCGGGTACTGGCCATCGGACAACGGTAGCAACGTTGGATACCGATCGGAATCCAAATGACGAGCCGTGACCGAAGGGCGACCGAACTCCACCGACACGCTCGATGGTGACCCTTGACACGGCGGCGCCCAACCCGATACTGATGAGTATCCAATACCGGCGGGTATCGAAGAACAAGGGAGTTCTCATGCGCCGTAGGCTCATCCGGACCGTGCTCGCGGTCGCCGTTGCCGTCGGCGGCATCGCCGTCGGTGGTGCGTCGAGCGCGTCCGCCGCCGGGATCGGTGGATACGACAACCCGGCCTGTCATCCCTCGGCCGCGCATCCGTCCCCGGTCGTGCTGCTGCACGGTCTCGGCGGCAACGGGCCGGGCAACGTCGGCCCGCTGGCCCTGCAACTCGCCGCGGCCGGCTACTGCACGTTCGATCTGACCTACGGCGAGGAGGCGCCCGGCATTCCGGTCGGCGGTCTCGTCGAGGTGAACATCTCGGCCGCGCAGATCAAGTCGTTCATCGAGCAGGTGCTGACCGAGACCGGCGCGGCCAAGGTGGACATCATCGGCCACTCGGAGGGCGGCTTCCAGTCGCTCTACGTGCCCAAGGAACTCGGCATCGCCAACCAGGTCGACAAGGTGGTCGCGCTCGCGCCGCCGACGCACGGTACGAGTTTCGCCGGACTGGTCAGCGTGGCCAACACGCTTCAGTTGCGGACCCTGGTCAACCAGGTGCTCAACCAGTACGGCTGCCCGGCCTGCGACGAGCTGATCACCGGCGGCTCCGGTGTGGTCAGGCTGGACACCGGGCCGATCGCCCAACCCGGCGTCTCCTACACGGTGATCGCCTCCCGCACCGACGAGTTGGTCACCCCGCACCAGTCCGCGACCACCACGGAGACCGCGTTCATCGACGAGCCCGGCGTGAGAAACGAATACGTGCAGGACTACTGCCCGTTCGATTCCGTCGGCCACATCGGACTCGCCTACGACCTCGACGTCGAGAACATGGTCGCCAACGCACTGGACCCCGCACCTGCCGGACCCGTCACCTGTAGCCTCGGGCTGCCGTTCTGACCGACCGGTAACACGAGCAGCACAGGGAAACCGGTCGCGGCGTTACGCCCGCGACCCGGTTTCCTTTCGCTGCCAACGGTTTCGTCTCAACGACGTCATACCCGACCAGGACGAGGGCGCCGGCCGATCACGACTGCTCGGGAGTGGGCCTGGCTCGGTCCAGGGCCAGCACCTTCGGCACACCGATCGCGACGAGCGCGGTCAGCAGCGGGAAGACACCCAGCGCCAGGGACAGCGAGAAGTGCGCGGCGAGCAGTCCGATCAGGGGCGGACCGACCATGAAACCGATCCAGCCGACCGAGGACACCGTCGCGACCGCGGTGCCCGCGGCGGTGTCGGGCTGGTTGCCGGCCGCGCTGAACAGCATCGGCACCATCGAGGCGAGCCCGACGCCGAGCAGCCCGAACCCGATGATCGCCACCACCGGATTGCCGACCAGCAGAGCGACGGTCATGCCGACGGCGGAGACGGCCGCGCAGGCGCTGATCACCGCGCGCGGCGTGTGGTGGCGCAGCAGCCGCGCGCCGGCGAGCCGGACGACGGCCATCGCCAGCGCGAACGCGGTGTAGCCGAGGCCGGCGACGGCCGGCAGCGCGTGCAGGGTGTCGCGGAGGTAGACCGCTGACCAGTCGGCGGTCCCGCCCTCGACCAGCAGACCGGCGAAGGCGATGGCGCCGAGCACAAGCAGTACCGTGCTCGGCCGTCGTCGGCCGCGCGGCCGGTTTCGCGCAAGTACCGGGTCGTCCAGCAGCCCGGCGATCAGCACGACCCCGATCCCACCGGCGAGCACGCCGAAAACCAGCAGCTGCCAGGTCAGC
>CAJCJE010000938.1 GCA_903970565.1 Candidatus Melainabacteria bacterium
CCGGCGACCTCGCGGGCGGCCGGCGCGATGGAGATGCCCTCCGGACTGCCGTCCCAGGCGATCGCCAGCGCCCTCAGCCGGCACAGCGCCATGTCGACGGCCGTCGCGGCGACCCCGTCGCCGAGCATGGCCGCCACGGCCGCCGGGGTGACCGGGACGCGGTCGGCGTCGGTGAGGACCAGGGCGTCGAGCACCGAGAGGGTGAAGGCATCGAGGCTGTCGCAGGCCCGCGCGACCGAGGCCCTGGTTCCGGCCCTGGTGGCCAGGACGGTGCTGTCGGCCGGCGCTGGGATCGCCAAATCCGGCCGAGCGCGCAGCAGCTCGACCAGCAAGGTCTCGCTCTGGCTTGCAAGCCAGTCGGCTAGCGCGGTGCCGGACACTCTGACCAGCGTATCGGGCCCGAGGGCCGTCGGTGCTCAGCCCTGGTCGGCGAGGGTGTCGGCAGCCGTGGTGGGGTCCAGTGGTGCGCTGGCCGGTGCCCTTCGGCAAACTGGTGGTCGGCGGGGCCGGTGTCCAGCACCGCCGTGAATCGAGGAGGGGCCCCGATGGCCGAAAAGAACCTGACCGACCCGACCTGGCCCGCCGACCCGGCCAGTGGCGAGCACCCGGTCACCGAACTCGTCTCCGACCGGCAGGGGTCGCTGTCCCCGTTCGGTGATCTCAGCTTCCCGCTGCCGGACGAGCAGGTGCCCTACGTGCACCCGCACACCGAGATCAACCGCTGAACCGCAGGCGGATCAACCGCTGAACCCCCCGCGCGATCTTTGACCTTCCGTCGAGCCGCGTCGACGGCGTCACAGCTGGGCACGGCCTGCGAAAACCGGACTCCGGTCGGCAGCTAGGGTCGACTGCCTCAGCCTCGTCGATGACGGCATCGATGGAAGATCTCGCGAGGAGTTTGCTATGCCGGTACCCGGTCCGGGCTACTCGATCACGGTCCGGTTGGAGGCGCCGCCCTCGGCGAGCGCCGCCGGGGACCTGACCTCCGCCATCGGCAACGTCGGCGGCGTCATCACGGCCTTCGACGTCGTCGAGTCGCACAGTGACCTGGTCGTTGTCGACATCACCTGCAACTCGACCTCGGCCGATCACGCGAAGGTCATCACCGACGCGCTGGCCGCCCTGCCCGGCGTCGTGGTGCGCAAGGTTTCCGACCGGACCTTCCTGATCCACATCGGCGGCAAGATCGAGGTCACCGCGAAGGTGCCGCTGCGCAACCGCGACGATCTCTCCCGCGCCTACACCCCCGGCGTCGCCCGGATCTGCCAGGCCATCGCGGCCAACCCGGACGACGCGCGCAGGCTGACCATCAAGCGCAACACGATCGCCGTGGTCACCGACGGCTCCGCCGTGCTGGGCCTGGGCAACATCGGTCCGGCGGCGGCGCTGCCGGTGATGGAGGGCAAGGCTGCGCTGTTCAAGCAGTTCGCCGGGGTCAACGCCTGGCCGGTCTGCCTGGACACCCAGGACACCGAGGAGATCATCCGCACCGTCGAGCTGATCGCGCCGGTCTACGCGGGCATCAACCTGGAGGACATCGCCGCGCCCCGCTGCTTCGAGATCGAGGCCCGGCTGCGGGAGAAGTTGGACATCCCGGTCTTCCACGACGACCAGCACGGCACCGCGATCGTGGTCGTCGGCGCGCTGCGCAACGCGCTGCGGGTGGTCGACAAGGACATCAGCCGGTGCAAGATCGTGGTCTGCGGCGCGGGCGCGGCCGGCTCGGCGATCATCCGGATGCTGCTGAACAAGAAGCCGGCCGACATCCTGGCCGTCGACATCCACGGCATCGTGCACTCCGGCCGGGACAACCTCGACTCCAACCTGGCCTGGCTGGCCGAGCACACCAACGCCGACCGGCTCAGCGGATCGCTGAAGGACGCGCTGGTCGGCGCGGACGTGTTCATCGGGGTGTCGGCCCCCAACCTCTTCGGTGCCGACGAGGTCGCCACGATGAACTCCGACGCGATCGTGTTCGCACTGGCCAACCCGGACCCGGAGATCGATCCGCTGGAGGCCCAGAAGCACGCTTCGGTGGTAGCCACCGGCCGCAGCGACTATCCCAACCAGATCAACAACGTGCTCGCCTTCCCCGGCGTCTTCCGTGGCCTGCTCGACGCGCAGGCCCGCACGATCACCGACGGAATGCTGCTGGCCGCCGCCGACGCGATCGCCGACGTGGTCGAGCCGGAACGGTTGAACGCCTCGTTCATCGTGCCCAGCGTGTTCGACCCGAGCGTGGCGACCGCCGTCGCCGAGGCCGTCGCCCGTGCGGCCGAGGGCGAGCGGGCGGTCGAGGGGGAGCGGGAGTTCGCCTCCTGATCCGGGCGCTGAACGGGACCGATTCGCCGCGCGCCTAACATCTGCACGTGACCGAATTCAGCCATCTGGACTCCTCGGGCGCGGCCAGGATGGTCGACGTGTCGGAGAAGGCCGTCACGCCACGGACGGCGGTCGCCTCCGGGGTGGTTCGCACCACTGACGAGGTCATCGAGCTGCTTCGCGCCGACGGCCTGCCGAAGGGGGACGCGCTGGCCATCGCCCGGATCGCCGGGATCATGGCGGCCAAGCGCACCCCGGACATCGTGCCGCTGGCCCATCCGATCGCGCTGACCGGCGTCAAGGTCGACCTCGCGCTGGGCAGGGCCGAGGTGGCCATCACCGCGACCGTGCGCACGACGGACCGGACCGGCGTGGAGATGGAGGCGCTGACCGCGGTCGCCGCCGCCGGTCTCGCCCTGCACGACATGATCAAGTCGGTCGACCCGGCGGCCGTGCTGGACGCGGTGCGGGTGGAACGCAAGGACGGCGGGAAGACCGGCACCTGGACCCGCGAGGGGGAGTCGTGAGCGAGCTTACGAGCGGGCCATCGGTATCGGGCGAGCCAGGGATACCGGTCGAGCCTGCGGTACCGGTCGAGCCTGCGGTATCGGTCGAGTCGGTGAGCGGGCCGTCGGCACCCGGCGAGTCGGGGGCCTCGGCGCGGGCCGCCGCGGTCATCACCGCGTCGAACCGGGCCGCTGACGGGGTCTATCCGGACCGGACCGGCCCGGTGATCGTGAGCTGGCTGGCCGACCGGGGCTTCGCGGTGGGCGCGCCGGTCGTCGTCCCGGACGGTGATCCGGTGCGCGTCGCGCTCAACGACGTGATCGCGGCCGGGGCCGACGTGGTCATCACCACCGGAGGGACCGGGATCAGCCCGACCGACCGGACGCCGGAGGCCACCAGATCGGTCCTCGACTACGAGATCCCCGGCCTCGCCGACGCCATCCGGGACGCGGGCGCCCCGAAGGTGCCGACGGCGGTGCTCTCGCGCGGGGTCGCCGGGGTCGCCGGCCGGACGTTGGTGGTGAACCTGCCGGGCTCGACCGGCGGCGTGGCGGACGGTCTGCGGGTGTTGGCCGGAGTGCTGGAGCACGCCGTCGACCAGGTGCGCGGTGGAGACCATGTCCCGTCCGGTCAGCCGGGGCCGCCGCCGGGGGTACCGGTCGGGCACGGCCGGCACCACCATCAGCCCGTCGACGACGGCGAAGGCAGCGGGGGAAGTAAGGCCGAGGACAGCTGGGGGGGTGTCCTCGCGCAGGTGCGGCGGGCGGTGGTGTCCGAGCAGTCCCTGTCGGTCGAGGAGCACGCCGCGCTGGTCGACGATTCCGGCGCGGGCGCGGTGGTCACCTTCTCCGGGGTGGTCCGTGACCACGACGGCGGCCGGACGGTCCGGGAGTTGGAGTACGTCGGCCATCCCAGCGCGACCGAGGTCGTCGCGGAGGTCGCGGCGGAGTTGGCCGCGCGGCCGGGAATCCGGGCCATCGCGGTCAGCCATCGCCTTGGCCTGCTGGCCATCGGCGACGTCGCGCTGGCGGCGGCGGTGTCGGCCGATCACCGCGCCGAGGCCTTCGCGGTCTGCTCGGACCTCGTCGACGAGGTCAAGCGCAGGCTGCCGGTCTGGAAACGCCAGGTCTTCGGCGACGGGCAGGAAGAGTGGGTCAACTGTCCATAGCGGACATTGAATGGACGGACGCTGTCCGATGTGGTCGGACGCGGCCTACGGGGCAGGTGCCACGAACGACGACCGGCCCCGGCCGACTCGAGAATTCCCGAGCCGGCCGGGGCCGTCGACGATCGTGCGTCGGTCATCGCGCGGTGATCATGCGCGTCCACCACTGAGCGTCGATCATGCGTTGATCGTGGTCGATCCGGTGACCGGAAGGGTCACTTGGTGACGAGCGACTGACCAGGGAAGATCAGGTTCGCGTTCGGCACGACGTTCTTGTTCGCGTTCCACAGCGTTTCCCAGCCACCGGCGACGTGGAGCTTGCTCGCGATGGTGGACAGGGTATCGCCGGCAGCGACGGTGTAGTCGCCGTTCGGCTCGCTCTGCGCAGCCGGGGTGGTGGCGACGGGGGCGGCCTTCGGGGTGGCCGCGTGGGTCGTCACCTTGACGGTGCCGCGAGCGATGCTGTGATAGGACGAGCTGCTGGAGACCGACTTGCCGGCCTGGCCCGCGCGGACCGAACACACCGGCCATGCGTGCATTCCCTGTGCCGCGGCGACCCGCTCGGCCACCGCGATCTGCTCGTCGCGGCTGGCGCTCGAGGCGCTACCGGTGCCGCCGTAGGCGGCCCAGGTGCTCGGGGAGAACTGAAGGCCACCCTGGTAGCCGTTCCCCGTGTCGTCGTTCCAGTTGCCGCCACTCTCGCACTGAGCGATGGCGTCCCAGTTGACGCCACTGCCAGCTGTGTCGGCCTGAGCCGGGATCGCGGCGATCGACATCGGTACGGCCACGATAGCACCGGCGACGACGACCTTGGCAATGCCACGAACGGCACGAGACTGCTTGCGGTGCTTGCCTGCGAAAGAAGCCATTTCCCTCTCTGCCCACCGCGCCTGCTATCGAACCACGGGGTCGAGCCGGTGTTCGGCTCGGCCGGCTGTAGGCCGATTGCGTTCCCGCGTGCTGGTTCACACTCGGGTGCCCCGTTGCCCCTGTCCGGAAGTTGTCTCTACTCGGGGTTTGGTTCCCAGAAGCCCGCTGGACAGGGTTTGGCGCACGGCCTTCCGGGTGTTGCGTCGGTTGGTTCGGGGCCAACCGATTAGCGACCGTACGTAGTTATCGAGCAGATCGGAAATTAATCAAGCTGTGATGGTGGTCACAGTAACACGCGGCAACCGGGCCCGATCCGTTGTGTTTCAGCAGGTCAAGTGGCCGTTATCATCCCGTTTCCTAGTCGAGATAAATCACGGAAAGTAGGCGTTCTGGTGAGGTCTGGCTCACGTGGCGGATGCGGTTGAGCCATTGGTGGGGTGGTATTAATTCGTGCGCTCTCGTGCGCGTATCCGGTCATTTCGGGCGCTAATCACTACCGCTGAAATCCGAACAAGGTTATTGATCCGGCCGGAACGGAGATCGGTCGAAAGAAACGAATGATCTTCGAATTCGACCGTTGACGCTACTCCAGGTCATTCGTGAAAGATCATTCCCGGCACTGCCCG
>CAJCJE010000939.1 GCA_903970565.1 Candidatus Melainabacteria bacterium
CTAACAGACGGTGTCTCGGGAGACATGTGCGTCGAGATAACTATCGACGCGACGAACGCCCGGAACAATGGTTTCCTGTTTCCAACGTGTCTGGAAACCAGGAAACCTCCCAGTGGTCTGGCTTTTCGCGGTGGACCACCCGTTCGAGGCCGCGCAGGACCGTCCGTACTGCCGGGATTGATGCGAACTGTCAGCAGCCTCTTCCATGTCCGGGTGGTGGTGGCAGAACATAAGGTCGAACGGTCATGTCCCTCTCGTGGTGCGCCAACACCAGTGATCGGGAGGAGCCAGGACCGTGTCGTCCGGAGCTGACAGACGGGAGTTCTGCCATGAGTGCTGTGCGCTCGTGTCGCCGTCTCCCCCTCGTGCTGTCGTCGGCATGGTGCCGACGACATGGCGCAGGGTGGGGACCGCGCGATGCCCAGACATGAGAAACCGATCACCAGCGTCGGGGCCATCGCCGAACTGGCGGGCAGGTTGCGTGCGCTGCGGCAAGCGCGAGGCCTGACCTACCGCCGTCTGGCCAAGCTGGTGCACGTGTCCGCGCCGGTACTGTCGCGCGCGGCCGCCGGCCGGTCACGACCCACATGGCTGGTGACCAGGGCATATGTGCGTGGCTGTGACGGGAACCCGAACGAGTTCTGGCCCTGGTGGCAACGGGCGGACGCCCAAGCCCGCACCGAGGGGACGCGGCGGTGATGACGGCCGATCAGAACATGCCATTCGGTGTCGCGGTGCGCCGTGCCCGGATTGACAGGTACATGACCTTGGCGGAGCTCGCCCGGGAAACCCACTACAGCAAGGGATACCTCAGCAAGATCGAGAACGGTGTGTCCGCCCCGAACGCGGAACTGGCCTGGCGCCTGGACAGGTTCCTGCAGACAGACGGAGCGCTGCAGGCGCTGGCGGAAAAACAGATCAGGTCCATCAGGACAACCCTCGCCCTACAACCTCCGCCCGAACTGCTCGCCCCCACCGCCCGGACGTCGTGGCGACGGCCGGCACCGGGATCGGTCGATCCGGAACTCACCGAGACAGCGTTTCGGGGGATCTTCGCGGAGTGCCGCAAGCTCGGGCATCAGGGCGGCGCTCCAGCGGTAGTGCCCATGGTCACCGGCCAGTTCCAGGCGCTGCACGCCCTCGCGTTGGCTGCCGGGGAAGGCCCGGAGGCCCGTGGATTGTGGGTACTACTGGCCCGCTTCGCCGAATACGCCGGCTGGATGGTCCAGGAGATGGGCGATGAGGCCGGCGCGGTGAACTGGACGGACACAGCGGTCCGCCTCGCGCACCACGCCGGGGACCACGACCTGGCCCAGTTCGCGTTCGTACGCCACGCCGACCTGGCCCTCTACCGAGGCGACGCCGCCGCGACCATCACCCTGGCGCGGCGCGCGCAACAGGACGAGCACGTCTCGGCCCGAGTCCGAGGACTGGCCGCACAACGCGAGGCACAAGGACACGCCCTGGCCAGCGACCACACCGCCTCCATGACGGCGTTGGAACGGGCCCGCGAACTGTCCATCGAACCCGCGGACCGCCCGGACAACACGGGCCTGGCACTGGGAACCACCAGCCTGCACGATCCCGTCGCGATCACCCACGGCTGGGCGCTGGTCGACCTGGGCCAGCCCGCGGAGGCGGGAGACATCCTCGGCGAAGCCCTCGCCGGCATCCCGACAACCTCCGTACGAGCACGGACACGGTTCGGAGTACGCCGCATGCTCGCGCAGGCCCAGACGGGCCACCTCGACGAGGTCACCACGCTCGTCCCGCAACTGCTGCGCGACGAGCACCAAGTGGACTCCGCGACCATCCGGATCGACCTTCGCAGGCTCTCCCACGCGCTGCAACGGTGGGAGGCCGGCAATCCACAGATCCGTGAACTGCAACTGCTGTTGACGGTGGCCCTGGCCGAGGAACCGCGATGAGCAGCATCTTCGTCAGCTACGCACGCCGGGACAACGACCTGCATGCTCTGCGGACCATCGAGCAGACCGTCGCCCAGTTCGGCGAGCCCTACATCGACGACCTGCACCACGAACGGTTCGGCACCGACCGCCACGAGATCGTGGAAACCGCGCTGTCCAACGCCACCATATTCGTCGCGATCGTGACCCCGCACTACCTGTCCACCCCATGGACCCGCAAAGAATTCGCCGTCGCGATCGCCCGCGGACTCCCGATCCGCACACTCCTGCCGGCCCACCACCCGCATGGCGCCACGATGCCACGACCAGGTCCGCCAGGTGAAGAACCAGCCCTGGACTTCCTGCAACAGGCAGGAGTCAGCTAATGCTGCGGCGCCTGCTCGGTGCTGGAGTAGCCAGCGGCGGTGTGCTGGGCACCCTGCTCGCAGCCGGATGGGCCGGCGCAATCCTGATGATCAGCGTGGTCATCGTGATCATCGGCGCACTGTGCTGGATCCTGGCCGACCCAGAACGACCGAAACGCCTTGAGGGACTGATCAAGGCCTTCCGTCCGACCCGTCCCCGCGCGAGGCGGGTGCCCGGTATCGCACCAAAGACAGACCATGATCCACCAGCACAGCCCAGCGAAACCGACCCCGGAGGACTCTGCTGAACAACGTGCCAAGTCGACATCAACAGGCTGGCCCCGGCGCCGGCCCGGACCGAGTAGAACAACTCGTACCGGAACGCACAACGAGTCCGAGGTGAGGAGAAGACACCGGTGCCAGGCGTTGATCGGCCCGTGCCACCGCCGCACATGCAGATCGTGCGGCACTTCCGCGAGAAGATCGGTCAATCTGGTTGGCCCTTTTGACGGCGATCACTCCGGACCGGGAGAGTGGCCGGTCCCGCATAAGCTGGTACTAACATCCCCGCAGCCTCAAGCACCTTGATCGCGACAAGCGCTGGGTTGTCCCGGTATTGCTTACGTTCAGCGACTTTCCGTGCAGTGACTGCCACCTCGCCCATTCGAGGTGATCGAGCAATGGTGAGCACCTCGGACAGCAGTGCGGAAAGCGTCCCGGAGGACGGCGGCGAACTGGGCCTGGCGCACCTGCACGAGTCCGCGCGGCGCATCGCGATGCTCCCGGACGAGGAGCGGCTGCGCTACGTGCGGGCGGACCGGTGGATCGGCTATCCGCGCGCCACCGAGGCGTTGGAGAAGCTGGAAACGTTGCTGGCGTGGCCGGAAAAGCAGCGGATGCCGAACCTGCTGCTGATCGGGCCGACCAACAACGGCAAGTCGATGATCATCGAGAAGTTCCGGCGCAGCCATCCGGCGACCTCGCTGCCGGACTCCGAGGAGATCCCGGTGCTGGTGGTGCAGATGCCCTCGGACCCGCTGGTGTCCCGGTTCTACACCGCGCTACTCGCGGCGTTGGGCTCGCCGATGCGGCCAGTCCGCTATCGGCTGGCCGACCTCGAACAACTCGCGCTGCGCCTGCTGCGCGCGGCCGGGGTACGGATGCTGGTGATCGACGAGCTGCACAACGTACTGGCCGGCGCCGGCGACCGGCGTCGAGAGTTCCTGAACCTGCTGCGGTTTCTGGGCAACGAGCTGCGCATCCCGCTGGTCGGGGTCGGCACCCACAACGCCTACCTCGCGATCCGCTCCGACGACCAACTGGAAAACCGGTTCGCCCCGTTCACCCTGCCACGCTGGGAAACCGACGCGGATACCTGCTCGTTGCTGGCCAGCTTCGCCTCGGCCTTCCCACTGCGCCGCCCATCGTCGATCGCCACCACCGAGATGGCGTCCTATCTGCTCGCTCGGTGCGAAGGCACCATCGGCGAGTTGACCAGCCTGCTCACCGACGCCGCGGTCGCCGCGATCACCTCGGGCGAGGAGGCGATCAACCAGCACACGCTGACGCTCGCCTCCTACGCAGGCCCGACCGAACGACGTCGGCTGTTCGAGCGCGAACTGGCGTGAGCCGGACCCGGACCAAGCAGCGAGGCGGCCAGCGACCGGCACCGCTGCGGACGCGTTGGCCGTTGCACCCGCAGCCCGCACCGCTGGAGGCGCTGTCGTCCTGGGTTGAGCGGTTGGCAAAGCCCTACCGCATGTCGGGGCGTGATCTGCTCGTCCACAACCTCGGTCTGGACGAGGAGGTCGTGGTGCCGTTGACGCTGGACTACGACCCGCCGGAAGAGATGATGGCCGCCTTGGCCGAGCGCACCGGCGTCCCAGTCAGCCGGCTGTGGCTGATGACGCAGGCGGGATAGGCGCCGTGGCTGTTCGACTCGCACCACTACACGAGGCCGGGCGACCACCAGGAGGCGTTCGACAACTACGTGCGCGCGAACTCGGTCCTGCTGGCGCCCGGTGAGGCGGGCGTGAATGAACTGGGCTACCCCCGGACATGGGCCGGGCCGTGGCACGGCGGCGCTCACGCGTTCCGGGCCTGCCCGATGTGCGCGACCGATCCGGCGCGCGGCACGGCGTTGGTCTGGCAACTGCCGCTGACGATCAGCTGCGGCGAGCACGGGTGCCGATTGGAGAACGCGATAGCCGTCCGCGTCGCGCTGAACCTCAACGAGTTGCCGCCGCCCACACCGGTTGAGGAGCCGCTGGCCACGCTGGACCGCTACACCTACGCTGCGCTGGCCACCGGGCGGGTGGATCTGCCCGGTCGGTCGGTGCACGCCGGAGTGTGGTTCCGGTTGCTGCGATCCCTGGTCGACGAGGTCAGCGTGGCCGAGTCCACCTTGCGCATGCACGCCCGGACAACACTGGAACAGGTATGGGAGGCCACCGGGTTGCCGTACCGGGCTGGGCTCAACACCTGGCGTCCCTACGAGAGATTGGACTGGGAGATCCAGCAGGCGATGCTGCTCGCCGCGGCGACCGCCCTGCACCTCGCCGCCGAGGGCGAGATCACCGCGCGCGGCCGGCTCGCCTCCGCCATCCAGCCCCCGCGCGATCAGTACGTCTACGACGGTGATCAACCGCTCCCCGCCCTCACGGCCTGGCAGGAAGCGGTCATCCAGGCCGAGATGAAGATGGCCGACGCGCGCAGTAACCCCGACGCCGCCCGGCAGATGCTGGCCTGGATGACCCTCAGTTGCACGACCATGACCGAGTTCGAGACAGAACGCGCCTATCTGTTCGGTGCGGGAATCCCCGCGTCCTTCCTGCCCAGTGCCGCTGAACTTGGGCGAAGCGACCTGATCTGAGTCATCACGACATCGGAGTATCCGGTGGTGTCGCCAGTCCTTCGGCGACCATCTGCTTCAGGACACGGCGCGCGTCGGCGGCGGACACGCCGGCAATCGCCGCCATCTCCTCGGCGGGGTACGGCCCGGCGCCGTGCCGGTCGACCACCGCACGAATCGCCCGGAAGACCTCCACGTCATGAATTTGCGTGGTCACCGGCTCCAGTTCGGCGATCACATGCTCCAGCCACGCGGTGTCCTCGCCGGCGGCCTGGCGTCGGTCGCGCTCGCGGCGCACGTTGGCCAGCAACTCCGCCGCGTCGACCGCCACCTTCGCGATGATCTCGTCCCGCTCGCGCTCGGTGTGCTCGTCCACGACGTCCAGGCTGCGCGCCCGTCTGTGATCTTCAGCGGTCTATGGCGTTGAACCTTCACCGGTATCTGGCGTATGGCCACGGACGTTTCGGTAGATCGTGTCGCGGCTGACATCGAACAGAGCCGCCACCGAGGAAATGGTGTTGCCGGACTGGTCGAGCAGCTCCCGGATGTAGGTGACCTCATCGGGGGTCAAGACTTCGGGGCGTCCTGGTTTGCCGGCGCCGCGTTGTCAGGCTGTTTCAAGCCCGGCTCGGGTGTTCTCGGAGGCGAGATGGTGTCGGGTCTCGACGAGCGCGTCGAGGATGCCGATGATCTGGTCACCGTCCGGCCGGTGGTGTCCAGGTCGTCCTCGATGGATCGGAATCCGATGCGCCGCAGGTGCAGGCGAGTGACGGTTTCGCCGCGTTGGACGCGCGGTGGGCGACCGGGCCACTGCGGCTCAGCGGCACCGCCGACGACCTCGAGATGATTGATGAAGCAGTCCAGGAACCCTGTGCGCTTGTCCATCTCGATCAGCAACGACACGATCGGCGCGAACGGCAGCATCTCGGTCAGCTCCGCCTTCAACGCCAGCGCCTCGCCCGGCACGTCCTCCGCGGTCAGCGGCGAGATCACCAGATCCCCGTCGCCGTCCAGGCGGACCGGGCCATCGCCCGCGCCGAGCGTGGCCTCCAGCTCGCCCAGCGCCGCGTGCAGCTCGCCTTCGGCGTCGGCCAAACCCTGGGCGGCGTCGGCGGGTTTGCCGACCAGGCGGCAGAACTCCTCCCGCTGAGCCGCCCACTTGTCCTCGGTGAGCAGGTAGGCGGCCGGGTCGGAGTAGCGACGCGAGCCCGGCACGAACACGTCCCCGGTGCGCAGCCCGTCCCGCAACGCCAGCAGCACGACCAGCTCCCAGTAGTGCCGGTACGCCGTCGCGCTGCCGTTCGCGGCCGCGGTCTCCAGGTAGCCGCGCCAGCGGGTCGGGACGAACCCGGTCGGCGCGTCGTCGGGGACCTTGCGGGCGCCGGTGGCGTTCAGCTCCCGCAGGATCGCCACGGCCTCCAGCAGCTCGGCCGCGGCGGTGCCGCCGGCGAAGGCCACGGCGTCGAGCACCTGCGGGGTGAACTGGCGCAGATACCCGTACGAGCCGTCCAGCGCCGCGAGGTGCCCGTGATCGCGTGGCAGTGGCGGCAACGCGCTCGATTGCGCCGAGCGCAGCCGGTCCCACCCGATCCGCTCGCCGCGGATCAGGCCGCCGACGTCCTCGTCCGGCACTGTGGGGTCGGCGACGATGGCCAGGATCGCGTCCAGCAGCTCCTGGCGGTTCTCCCCGGACTTGGCGCGTTCGGCCAGGTAGTCCCGCATCTTGTGCGCGGCCTTGCTCTCCCGCGCCTAGATCGCCTGGTCGAACAGCTGCACGACCTCGTCGAGCACCTCGGTCGCCGACTGGGCCAGCAGCGTCAGCAGGATCGGGTACCGGCGCTCCGGCTCCCGCCGCTGCAGGGCCTGCGCGGTCAGGCGGCGGCCGACCGTGGCCAGGAACCGGCGGC
>CAJCJE010000940.1 GCA_903970565.1 Candidatus Melainabacteria bacterium
ACACCCCAGGTCGGTACCGGCGGCAGCTACCCGATCACCATCACCGCGACCAACAGTGCCGGCAGCACGACGCAGAGCTTCACGCTCACCAACGCCGAGGCACCGAGCATCACCAGCCCGAGCACCGCCACCTTCACCACCGGGACCGCGGGCACGTACACGGTGACCACCACCGGCTACCCGACGGCGGCGATCAGCGAGACCGGCACCCTGCCGGCCGGGCTGAGCTTTGCCAACAGTGGCAACGGCACCGCGACGATCTCCGGTACCCCGGCCACCGGTTCGGCCGGCAGCTACCCGGTGTCGATCGCGGCGACCAACGTCTCCGGGTCGACGGCCACGCTCGCGCTGACCGTCACCGTCAACGCGGCGGCCGGTCCGGCCATCACCAGCGGGGCGGCGGCCTACTTCACCTCGGGCCAGGCCGGCGCGTTCGCGATCACCACGACCGGCGCGCCCACCCCGGCGATCAGCGAGGCCGGCGCCCTGCCGGCCGGGCTGACCTTCACCGACCAGGGCAACGGCACCGCGCTGTTGCAGGGCACGCCGACCGGCACCGGTGGCACGACGAACCTGACCATCACCGCGCAGAACACGGGCGGCACGGTGACCCAGCAGTTCTCGCTGGTCATCAACGCGGCCCCGGCGTTCACCAACGCGGCGACGTCCAGTTTCACCTCGGGTACCGCGGGCACGTACACGGTGACCACTGCGGCCTATCCGGCCGTGACGACGATCACCGAGACCGGTGCGCTGCCGGCCGGGCTGAGCTTTGCCGACAAGGGCAATGGCACCGCGACCATCACCGGTACTCCGGCGGCCGGCAGCGGTGGCGCGTTCCCGATCACCCTGACCGCGTCCAACGGCGTCACCAGCACCAGCAAGCCGTTGACCATCACGATCAACCAGGCGCCGGCGGTGACCAGCGCGTCATCGGTGAGCGGGTCGGTGCTGCACTCGGTCAGCTTCGCGATCACCTCCAGCGGTTACCCCAAGCCGACCCTGACCGAGTCGGGCGGGCTGCCGCTGGGCCTGAAGTTCACCGCGGGCGCGGCGGGCTCGGGCACCGCGAAGATCAGTGGCATCGCGCTGCTGCCGGGCAGCTACCGGGTCACCATCTCGGCCAGGAGCACCGCCGGCACGGCCAGCCAGGCGCTGACCGTCACCATCTCGTTGGCGCTCAACAGCAAGGCGGTGACCAACGACACCACCAGCGGCACTGCCGGCAAGGCGAATAGTGCCGCGCTCTCCGGTGGTGCCACCGCAAGGTCGCTGCCGGCGAGTCACTTCCGGTGGCGCCTGATGCCGAGCGCCTGAGTTCCACGCCCGCCGGCCGGACCCGAAAACCATCCACATAGTCTGCGGTTTGCCTTCAACGCGACCCGATTCGCTGGCAGACTGACCTCGTGTACGACTTCGATGTGGTAGTGCTCGGGTCCGGCCCCGGTGGGCAGAAAGCCGCGATCGCGACGGCCAAGCTCGGTAAACGGGCCGCGGTGGTCGAGCGGCGGGACATGGTGGGCGGGGTGTGCATCAATACCGGCACGATCCCGTCCAAGACGTTGCGCGAGGCGGTGCTCTATCTCACCGGCCTCAACCAGCGCGAGATGTACGGACAGAGCTATCGGGTCAAAGAGGACATCACCGTCGCCGACCTGTTGGCCCGAACCCAGCACGTGATCGGCCGCGAGATCGAGGTGATCCGCAGCCAGCTGGCCAGAAACCACGTCACCCTGCTGCCCGGCCTCGGCCGGTTTCTCGACCAGCACACCATCGAGGTCATCGACGGCACCGGCCGGGAGGCCACGGTGACCGCCGACAAAATCGTCATCGCCACCGGCACCCTGCCCGCTCGTCCCTCCACTGTGGAATTCGACGAGAAGACCATCATCGACTCCGACGGCATCCTGCATCTCGACCGGGTGCCGGCCTCGATGATCGTGGTCGGGGCCGGGGTGATCGGCATCGAGTACGCCTCCATGTTCGCCGCGTTGGGCACCAAGGTCACCGTGGTCGAGTCCCGCGAGCGGATGCTGGACTTCTGCGACGGCGAGGTCGTCGAGGCCCTCAAGTACCACCTGCGCGACCTGTCGGTCACCTTCCGGTTCCGGGAGACCGTCGCCTCGGTGCAGCAGCATCCGCGCGGTGCCATCGCGGTGCTGGAGAGCGGCAAGAAGATCCCGGCCGAGGTGCTGATGTACTCGGCCGGCCGGCAGGGCATGACCGCCTCGCTCGGGCTGGACAAGGCCGGTCTGGCAGCGGACCGGCGCGGCCGGCTCAAGGTCGACGAGAACTTCCGCACCGCGGTGGACAACATCTACGCGGTCGGCGACGTGATCGGGTTTCCGGCGCTGGCCGCGACCTCGATGGAGCAGGGCCGCCTCGCCGCGCACCACGCCTGCGGCGAACCGCTGCACGCGCTGTCCACGCTCCAGCCGATCGGGATCTACACGATCCCGGAGATCAGCTTCATCGGCAAGACCGAGGACGAGCTGACCGCCGAGCGGATTCCCTTCGAGGTCGGCGTTTCCCGCTACCGGGAACTGGCCAGGGGACAGATCATCGGCGACTCCTACGGCGTGCTCAAGCTGCTCGTCTCCCCGGATGACCACTCGCTGCTGGGCGTGCACGTCTTCGGCACCGGCGCGACCGAGCTGGTGCACATCGGCCAGGCCGTGATGGGCTGCGGCGGCACGGTGGACTATCTGGTCGACGCGGTGTTCAACTATCCGACGCTGGCCGAGTCCTACAAGGTCGCCGCACTGGACGCGATGAACAAGATCCGCCAGATCGAACGCCTCTCCGACGAGTGATCGCGCGACGGGCGTTTCAGTGGCGAACACCCGGCTTTTTCCGGTGGCGATCCTGTTGACGCCCGCGCCGCTCACCGGCCCCGACGCTTACTCGTCGTGGCTGGTGAGCGGCCTGCGTGAGCCAGCAGACACGGCTGCTCCCACCTGGTCGGGTAGGATTTTTTCATGACGAATCTCCGCTCGCGCATCCTTGCCTGGGCAGGCCGCAAGTACTTTGCGCGGACGCAGAAAAAGGGTTTCGACCTCGCCAAGATGTCGTTCCTGCCGGATGCCGCGCTGATGCCGTTGCGACGCGAGGGCCTTGATCCGGTACCGGAACTGGGGCAGAAACGGGCGACCGAACCGATCAGCAGGGTCTCGCTGCCGTTCGGTTTCAATGCCTGGCTGGTCACCGGTTACGAGGAGAACAAGAAGGTTCTCGCGAATACCGCCGGCTTCAGCAACGATTTCACCAATCTGATCGGCAGTGCCGGCGTCACCGCCGACCAGAACCCCGGCGGTCTCGGCTTCGCCGACCCGCCCGTGCACACCCGGCTGCGCAAGGCACTCACGCCCGAGTTCACCATGCGCAGGCTCTCCCGGCTCACGCCGCGCATTCACGCCATTGTGGAGGATCAGCTCGACCAGATGGCAAAGGCCGACAAGCCGGTCGACCTCGCCACCTACTTCGCGCTGCCCATTCCCTCGCTGGTCATCTGCGAACTGCTCGGGGTGCCCTACGAGGACCGCGACGACTTCCAGCGGCTGAGCACCGCGCGGTTCGACCTCTTCAGCGGAGCAAGTGCCTCGCTCGGCGCGATTTCCGAGTCCCTGACCTACCTGCTGGAGATCGTCCGCAAGCAGCGCGTGAACCCCGGTGACGGCCTGCTCGGCCAGCTGGTCAGAGATCACGGCGACGACATCGACGACATGGAACTCGCCGGCCTGGCCGACG
>CAJCJE010000941.1 GCA_903970565.1 Candidatus Melainabacteria bacterium
CGCCGTCCTCGGCGATGCGCTGTAGTTCGCGACCGGCGCCGCGAGCCGCGTCGTCGTAGGCGGCCCTGAACGCCGTCCACCGCTGGTCGTCCGGAGCGACGTCACCGAGCCGGTCGGCCTGGTCGAGCAGTTCGGGGGCGCGCAGCCGCAGCACGCCATCGGCCGGGAAACCCGCGCCGCGCGCGATCACGTTCGGCGACCAGCGCCAGTCGCCGCCCAGATCCAGGTAGCCGGGTCCAGTCGGCGCCACGGCCCGTTCCGGCAGCACCGCCGTCATCGTGTCTCCTCCCCGAGCTGGTCCACCATCGCGAACCGGAGTTCGGAGGTGTATCGCTCGCCGTCGCGGTCCATCAGCCACAGCTGGTCGAGGTCGGGCAGCAGCTCGCTGAACCCGATCGGCTCGTCCTGGTCCGCGCCGCGCAGGATCTTGGCCAGGGTGTTCACCAACACCGGGCTGTCGAAGTCGACGTACACCGGTTTGTCCGTCCCACCGGGTTTGACGAATACCCGAGGCGGCAGGCCGACGTGGCGGCGCCAGGCCCGGGCCGCCACGAACCGGCGGGCCTCGTCCTTCTCGGTCGCGAACCGTATCGCGGCCGGCGCGAACTGCCAGCTCTCCCGGTGCACGACCACGCGGTCGACCACCACGCGGGGCGCGTGGTCGCGTGAGGTGAACAGGCTGTGCGCGTTGAGCACGATGTCCACCAGGATCTCGGAGAATATGTCCAGCAGGTCGAAACTCTCGCCGCCGGGCAGCACGACGACCGGCGATGAGTCCACTTCGGACACGGTGATCCCGCCGCTGGGCAGCACTCCCGGGCGGTCCGCGGGCATGGTGTGGTGGTGGAGCTCGACGAGCAGGTCGGTGTCCCTGGTCATCGAGGGCAGGTTGCGGACCGACCGGCGGACGGGGCCGCTGCGTGGCGGTGCCGGCAGCAGCCTCGGCTGCGGGAAGTCGACGTCGACGTGCCGCAGCAGACTGTCGGGATCTGGGTGCTGGGTGACGAAACAGCTGCTGCGCTGGCTGTTGAGTGCCAGGTGGATCTCGCCGACCACGATCCGGAAGTCGCCTCGGTGCACGGCGGCCAGGTCGGGCGCGGCGATCATCAGGTCGGGGCTGAGGTAGCGCGCGGCGCCCCACCCCGGCCCCGGCACGTCGAACGCCGTCTTCACCAGCGGAAGCAGTTCCGCGTACGAGCGACTGACCTCGGCCGCCCCCTGCTCGGGCCGCAGGATGGACTCCCACCGGGCGACGTACGCGGTCCGTGCCGCCTCCATCGCCGTAGTCACCTCTCGGCGCAGCGGGCCCAGCGCGGCGGCCCAGAATCTCGACAGCGCGACGGGTTCACCGGTCGCGCTCATCCGCTGGTACACCGCCGACAGCGTGCCGCGCGCGGCCTGGGCGGCCTGCCAGCAGAGCCAGCGGCAGCCGCGAGCCAGCAGGTCGATCGGTTCGGTCGCGGCCATCACGTCGCCGCCGAACACGGCGTCGAGGTCGCGCGCGCAGTCCTGGTACATCAGCGTCCGGCCGCCGTATGCCTGGCCGCCGTTGCGGTGACCGGCCGTGCCGGTGATGGCGTGGAACACCCGGTCGGTCGCCGCCAGTGCCTCGGTCAGCCCGGCCACGTCCGACGCCTCGGCCACGGCATCCCGGCATTCCTCCATCTGGTCCAGCGGTCGCAGGCACGCGGCCCGCAGCACGTCGTCGTCGATCCGCTCCAGGACCGACCGCAGGGCGCGCTCCGGGAACGGTGACTCCGGTAGTTCGATCTGCCACGTGATCCACCTGCGGCGCTCGAAGTCGGCCAGCAGGTCGAGGGTCTCCTCGCCACCGATGTCGCGGGCCCGCGTCATCCCGTCGCAGGCCCGCAGCACCCGTTCCTGCGTCTGCGACAAGGCGACCGGCGCGCCGACGGGCAGCTCGACGCCGTCCTCGGTCAACCTCAGGTAGGGCATCCGTCGGGGAGCGAGCCACGGCCGAAGACCAGGCTGTGCCCTGATCACCTCGACGAGCCGGTCGACCGCCCATCGCTCGAAGTAGACCGTGGCGCGCCGCACCAACCCGTCACCGACGACGACCTCGCTGTGCGGCCGGTCGTCCTGCCGGGCCCACCCCACCGGGCCGAAGAACCCGATCGTGTCGTTCTTCAGGCAGTAGCGCTGCCAGTAGGCGGCGATGAGTTCCTCTCGCTGGCGGTTCTTGGCGTTGCGCGCCTCACCGGCCGGTCGGCGCACGAACGGCTCGATCGCCCTGGGCAGCACGCCGTGGTTCTGCCAGGCCACCGCGCGCTGGAACGACGGTGACGCGGCGATCTCCCGCAGCCGTTCGACCATCTCCGCCGTGGCGGCGGCGAACTGCTCGCCGAACTGCTTCCAGGCCGCGCGGTCGTCCTTGCGGTCGGTCCCCACGACGGCCATCTCGTCCGCGAGCCGACCCAGGTCGGGATCGGCGAGCGCCAGGACACCGGAGGCAGGAAACCCGGCACCCCGCACGACCAGTTCGGGCCACCACCGGAAGCAGTCCCCGTCGGTCCGCGTGTCAGGCACACGGGTGTGGACGGCGAAGGTGGTCATGGCGGTCACCCGAGGTCCGCGACGGCGCCGGCGCAGCTCGCCGGCGTGGGGAACATGAAGATGATCACGGAGTCCAGGTCCTGGCCGACT
>CAJCJE010000942.1 GCA_903970565.1 Candidatus Melainabacteria bacterium
CGCTGGGCGTTCTACGACCGCTCCCGCAACCGCTCCCGGACCTGGTGCTCGATGCGGGTCTGCGGCAACCGGACGAAGGCTCGCAACTGGCGGCAGCGCACCAGGAGTGGCGCACCGGTCGCGGCCGGAGCCGGCTGAGAAGGCCGGCTACTTCCGTTGCAGGGCAGCCGAAACCGGGGAAGCTCACCCGGTCGACGTAGTCATTCCGCCGAAGCTGTGGCGTTGATCACACTGCTCCCAGGCAGTTCGACTCCGACGAATGGCCCGTAAATCGGTGACGACTCCCGTACCAGGAGTAACCGGCCGGCCGGGTCGATCACGCGCGGACCGCAACCACGGAAACCGCCGTTTGACACTCCGCCAACCCGGTGACCAGCACACGCTTCACACTGGGAGCGAACAACTTCGGCACAATCACGTGCTAGTGCACGGCCCGGTGAGCCGCTACGCTCGAAGACGCAGGCCGTGGTTCTTCGTGTACGTGCTTTATCACGCTCGCGGAACGATGTGCGGGCGTTCTGTCTTCTCGCCTGAGATCGCTGAACTGCCCGGGAACGGCCGGGAGCTGCACGGTGCAGTTCCAAGCTGATCCTGCTAGGAGGCAGGCGTGGCAGAAGGAACCGTCAAGTGGTTCAACGCGGAGAAGGGCTACGGCTTCATCCAGCGCTCCGACGGCGGGCCAGATGTGTTCGTGCACTATTCCGAAATACAGGGCACGGGCTATCGAAGCCTTGAGGAGAATCAAAAAGTCGAATTCGAGGTCGGCCAAGGCACCAAGGGCCCACAGGCGCAGAACGTTCGCGCCCTGTAACTGACGAACCTCACGCAGCGGGCTCCCACTCACACCGAGTGGGGGCCCGTTCGTCACATCTGCGCCGCGCCGGTTCGCGATAGGGCTGGGTTACCGAGTACGGCTGGCCACATCACGGCCCCCGACGCTCAGTGCCCGGTCGGCATCGACAGCAGTGCGGAAAGGGGGCAGCCCGAGGTCATTCGCGTCCTGTTTCGCACCAGGAGCGCCGCGGGAGTGGACTTCCGGGAACCGGTCGAGCAGGCGGTATCGAACCGGTCGAGCAGGCGGCGTCCAGGCAGACGCGCCACGAGTTCTCGGCCCGGCACGATCAGCAACAGGTTTGAACCGATCAGGTCCGGAATACATCAGGTGTCGAGTGATACCGGTTCGGGCCGGTGCCGCTCCCGCTGAACCCACGGCCGGCCAGCACACCCCTTGCGTGCGGCCGGCGGTTTCCCGCCGGGTTACGGCCAGCTGGGGACCTCGGCGCGCTGGCTGGCTTCCCACGTCAGCCGCTGCACGACCCATTCCTGGGCCAGCGCCGCCGGAGACGTGCCGTGCTGTTCGGCGAGGTCGCGGAGCTGCTGGTCGGCCATCAGCTGGAGACGCAGTTGGTAGACCTGCGAGTTACCGAAACGACGACCACTGGCCGTGGTTTCCAGTTCGGTTTCCGGCGCCAGCGCGGCGAGATAGTTCTCAAGCTCGCGACCGGGAGCCTGGAGGTCTTGTTCGGGCGACACGGGACGATGTCTACCAGTCGTCAACGCTCGGCCGAGTGAGGGAAGAGGCACGCCGGTCACGATAACGGTTAGGTTGCGGCAATGCCGCCGGGGTGTGTTTCCCGCCACGCCGGCGTGGCGTATCGGTCGTCGATCCGACCATCTGATGCGACCTTTCGGCTTATTTTGCTACGCCGAACAGACTAGTGTCGATAGGCGAAATGCCAACCGTGGCAACGGAATCCGGGCCGGCCCGACAACCCGTCACATCACCGGACGTCGGTCAAAAGAGGACATCTTGGACCGTTCCCCGAAAGCCCGATAAAGGACATGAATGCAGTTACCGGACGCTTCCATAGCGTCGGATTTCGAGATGTATCCGTCCGCCGAAAGCCGTAAATCCGGCACAATTTTGCGCCGGATGGCCGATTCCGTGCGCCGTCCGGTCCGCCGGGTGCTCACGGGTTATGCCGGGCATATCAGTTGCCCTGCGGAGCCACATCCAGGCCACCGCCCAAAAATCACCCTGCCGGGGGAGGGAGGTCCGGGGCGAAGGCCAGCGCGGGGGTGTGGGACCTCGGCCCCCCAACACAATTCCGAAGCGCCAAGATCCGTGCCCTGCACGGACAAACCTGCCCCGAGCAGCGGAGAGCCCCCGCGCCAGGGGGAGGAACGCGGGGGCCGGAGGGATCTCCACAGGCGCTGACCGGGGGGTGTCAGCAAGAAAATTGTGACACGCAACTCGCATCAGAGCGAGAGTCTGTCGCCGGATACTTTTTCACGTCGTTCACGGTTTGTTCGACCGAACGTGACGCCCTCGATGCCGTGCGCTCGGCTGGAATCGGCGCAGGCGAAGGCTGTTACCCACCACGAACACGCTGGAGAAGGCCATCGTAGCGCCACCGATCATCGGGTTGAGCACGCCAAGGGCGGCCAGCGGCAACACGGCCACGTTGTAGGCGAAGGCCCAGAACAGGTTGCCCTTGATGATCCGCAGGGTCTGCCTGGCCAGCCTGATCGCATCGGCCGCGACGCGGAGGTCGCCGCGAACCAGGGTGAGGTCGCCCGCCTCGATGGCGACATCGGTGCCGGTGCCCATCGCCAGCCCGAGATCGGCCGCTGCCAGCGCCGGCGCGTCGTTCACGCCATCACCGATCATGGCCACCACCCGGCCTTCGTCCTGTAGCCGGCGGATCACCTCGACCTTCTCGGCCGGCAGCACCTGCGAGATCACGTCGGCGCCGTCGATGCCGACCTGGCCGGCGACGGTGCGGGCCACGCTCGCGTTGTCCCCGGTCAGCAGGATCGGCCGCAGACCGAGTTCGCGCAGCGCGCGGATCGCGGCGGCGCTGGTCGGTTTCACCGCGTCGGCGAGGGCGAGGATGCCGTGTACCCGGTCGTCCCAGGCGATCGCGACCACGGTCTGGCCGGCCCCCTCGGCGTCCGCGCCCGCCCGCACCAGCGCGGCCGGCATGGCCAGCCCGGCGTCGACGAGCACCTGTGGACGGCCGAGTCGGACCACGGTGCCCTCGACCCGACCGTGCACGCCGAGCCCGGCCACGGCGCCGAATTCGCCGACCGGCGGGAGTTCGCCGAGTTCGGCTCGGGCCGCGGTGACGATCGCGGTCGCCACCGGATGTTCCGAACCCGCTTCGACGGCGCCGGCCAGCCGCAGCAGCCGGGTCCGGCTGACCGTCGTGCCGACGACCGAGAACAGCTTCATCGCGCCGGTGGTGACCGTGCCGGTCTTGTCGAGCACCACGGTGTCCACCCGGCGGGTGGATTCGAGAACTTCCGGTCCCTTCACCAGGATGCCCAGCTGCGCGCCGCGACCGGTGCCGACCAGCAGCGCGGTCGGGGTGGCCAGGCCGAGTGCGCAGGGGCAGGCGATGACCAGCACGGCGACCGCCGCGGTGATGGCGAAATCGGCCGAGCGGCCGGAGATCAGCCAACCGGTGGCCGTGCCGAGCGCGATGATCAGCACCGCCGGCACGAAGATCGCGCTGATCCGGTCGGCCAGCCGCTGTACCGCGGCCTTGCCGGTCTGCGCCGCCGTCACCAGGCGGGTCAGCTGGGCGAGTTGGGTGTCCGCACCGATTCTGGCGGCCCGCACCAACAACAGTCCACCCACGTTGACCGTGCCACCGATCACCGAGATGCCCGGTCCGACCTCTTCCGGGACGGATTCTCCGGTGATCATCGACCGATCGAGCGTGGAGGTGCCCTCCTCGATCATCCCGTCGGTGGCGATCTTCTCCCCCGGCCGCACCAGGAACTCGTCGCCGACCGCGAGTGCCTCGACCGGAATCAGCGTCTCGACGCCGTTCCGGCGCACCGCGACTTCCTTGGCGCCCAGTTCCAGCAGGGCGCGCAGCGCGGCACCGGCCTTGCGCCGGGACCGCGCCTCCAGCCAGCGACCCAGCAACAGGAAGGCGGTGACCCCGGCCGCGACGTCGAAGTAGGTCGCCGGGCCGGCGTCGGGCATCGGCAGCAGGCTGAAACCCTGCCGCAGACCGGGCTTCCCGGCGCCGCCGAAGACCAGCGCGTAGGTCGACCACAGGGAGGCGACGGTGATGCCGAGCGAGACCAGGGTGTCCATCGTCGCCGCGCGGTGGCGCAGGTTGCGCGCGGCGGCCCGGTGGAAGGGCCACGCGCCCCAGGCGACCACCGGGGTGGCCAGTGCCAGCTGGACCCATTGCCAGTACGGGAACTGCGCGGCCGGCACCATCGAGATCACCAGCACCGGCAGGGCCAGCGCCGCCGACACCAGCAACCGCAGGCGCAGCGCGGCGGCCGGCGCGGACGGGTCGAGTGTTTCCGGTTCCGGTTTCGGCGCGCTGGCCTGATAGCCGGCGGTGCGCACCACCTCGACCAGTTGATCGACGCTGACCTCGGCGGGATGGCTGACCGTGGCCCGCTCGGTGGCGAGGTTGACGCTCGCCCGCACCCCGGTCACCTTGTTGAGCTTGCGCTCGATCCGGGTCGCGCACGACGCACAGGTCATCCCGCCGATGTCCAGCTCGATCGAGCGCGGCCGTGCGTCCGGCCCGGCGGCCTGCCCGGCGGCAACTTTCTCGGGTGCGCTGGCGGTCATCGGTTCATACCCCGGCTCAGCCGACCAGTTGGTAGCCCGCCTCGGTGACGGCGGCGTGCACCTCGTCGGTACCGAGTTCGCGGTCACTGGTGACGGTGACCGCGCCGCTGGCCAACTGGACGTCGACCTGTTGCACGCCGGCCAACTCGGACAGTTCCTCAGTGACGGAGGCCACACAGTGCTCGCAGGTCATCCCGGACACGGTGTAGGTGGTGCTGACGGTCATGGATCGAGCGTCCTCTCACGATGGGGTGCACATCTGCCGTTCCTGCTGTACTCACTTCGGTGGCCGGGCAACGAAGCTGAAGCCCGCCGGGTGGACCGAGTACCGGACTCACCCGCCGACACCACCGTTTGACCAGGTAATGCCGGACTTCTCATCGGTCGAGACCGACCTGGGCGCGAACCGTCGACGGACAACCCAACCTTACCCCTAGGGGGTAGGGGTAGATGAGAACGACCGGGCATTGACCGCCACACGAATGGGCGATGAAGAATCCAGATCAGACACGGAGAGTCGCAAGCCGAGGCATGATCGGCCATTGCGGACCAAAACCACCACTGAGAGTCAACCTCGGTTCACTCTTCGGGGGGCTGCGGCAGCAGTTGTGGGCAGTTAGCCTCGCCGGGAGACGTGAGCCGGGGAGGCAGCGATGAGCGGAGCCCTCGAAATTCGAAAGCTGTTGTGGCAAGAGGATGACACCCTGCCGAGACAGGGCACGGACATTCCGACGCAACGCAGCGGTGAGCCAGCACGGATCTCGGCGGACCAAGTGCGTAGAGCGCGACTCGCGGTCGCCCGAAACGCACACGACGCCGAGGACTGCCGGCAGTTGCTCGACATGCTGGGCCTGGTGCCCGGCGAAGACGGCATCCCGCCGGTCCGCCGGTAGACCAAGTTCGCCAGTTCGCCAGGGGCAGCGCGCCACGGGTGGTTCACCGGCCCGGTTCGTCGAATCCCGGATCGACTCGCCGAACCGTGCCGGACCGCGTCGCCGACCGGCCTGCGTCGCCGACCGGTTTGCCGTCAGATCGGCCTCGTCGAGGCGGATCGTCGTGCCGTGGCGCCTCCCGGACCGCGCTGACTCGCCCGGCCGGACCCGCCACCGCCGCAACGGCGACCCTCCTGCGCGAAACCATGTGTGAACAGCGGTTTCGCCCGGCCCAAGGTCGTTGGGGGTATCCCGTTTTGGTGGTTGCCGGGCCTGTGCCCTATGCTAACCATGCTCCCAGCGGGCAACTGTTGGAAGCGCGGTCGGTCGGTTCGTCAGACGCTCTGACCGAGCTCCCATCGTTCAGAGGCCTAGGACTCCACCCTTTCAAGGTGGCAACGCGGGTTCGAATCCCGTTGGGAGTACGCGGTACTGATAGTGTTTCAGGTAGTTGCAAGGCCCAGTGGCGCAGTTGGTTAGCGCGTCGCCCTGTCACGGCGAAGGTCGCGGGTTCGAGTCCCGTCTGGGTCGCAAGGATCGGTCTGCTGCGTCAGGCCGATCAGTTTTGGCCAGGTAGCTCAGTTGGTACGAGCGTCCGCCTGAAAAGTGGAAGGTCGACGGTTCGACCCCGTCCCTGGCCACCACCAACCTCCGGCGAGGTGGTCCGCAGAGTCATCGCGGACCACCTCGCCTGGTTCGTTTCCGGGAGTACAACCTTCTTGGGTACAACCTCAGCGTCTGGTTGGCAGGTGAGAGATCAGCGAGAGGGCAGGGAAGTGAAGCTTGCGGAGGGGTTGGCGCTGCGGGCTGATGCCGCGCGCCGGGTGGAGCAGTTGCGGGCGCGCATCGTCGGCAGCGCTCGGTATCAGGAGGGCGAGGAGCCCGCGGAGAACGCGGCGGCGTTGTTGGCCGAGGTCGGCATGGTGCTCGACGAGTTTGAGGAGTTGATCCGTCGGATCAACCGCACCAATGCCGCTGCTCAGATCGGATCAGATGGAACGATCACCGACGCCCTGGCCCGTCGAGACGTGCTGCGGCTGCGCCATGCGGTGGCCACGTCTGCTGCCGACGCGGCCACGGGTAGGAACCACGGTGGATCGGGCCGTCAGCTGCGCTCGGAGTTGAAGATGCTGGCCGCCCTGCCGGTTGCGGAGTTGCGGGCTCAGGCTGACGGGCTGGCCAGGGAGATCCGCGAACTCGACGTACGTATTCAGCGTTCGAACTGGGAGGTCGATCTTCTGGATTGATCCGAGGCGAGGTGGAGCAGGTAGTCTTCGCGGAGGCGTGCACGACCCGAGGGCCGACGGGTAATCGGTCCCCTCCTGGCGCACGGTGGGCAGTGCGGGGTTCGACTCCCTGCCAACAGCGCAGCCCAGCACGGCGTACAGGTGACAGGGCACAGCACACGCCACACCACCGGGTGCAGATTCGCGACGACGAGGGCGGGATCGGGGAACTCCACCTCACGCGCGTACGCGGGACGCTCAGATCGACGGGGCCCCGTCGATGCTCGACGGGCCGCCGTTCCGGGGTTGACCAGGTCGGCTCTGCAATGCTGGAGCTGCCCGTGGGGCCATGCCCATTGGCGCTGTCGCCCAGTCCCGGAGCATGGCCAGCAGACTGAGTAGCCATCGTCGGTGGCCGGTTCCCAGGAACGGGCAGATCACCAGGGCCGGAACGAGCGCAACGGCCACGAACAGCAAGGGCAGCGTTCGAATCGCCAGCGTCGCTGCGGTGTCCCAGCGCGCTCCGGCCATGTCGAGCCACGCGAATCCCGTCATCGAGTCCTCCTTCTCGGGGAGCCGACCTCGTCGGCCCTTCGATGTACAGTCGAGCACCCAGAACGCGCCCGGTTTCGGACAAGCTGAGGGGGTTCTAACCGTAGGCTGTTGCGGGGCCCCGCACCTCAACCAGCGCAGCGGACCAGCAGCTCATCGACCACTTCGAGGTGCTGGCGAGCCCGATTGCCGGGCCGACGTTTATGACGGACTTTATCCGGAGCTAATCTCCCGAGCCCACCTCCGCGCCGAATCGTGCCGCGACTCAACCGAACTGCGGGACGATGTAGGAATGCGCAGTAAGAGGCTCCGGCAAATGATGGTTACTTCAGTCGGCGTGTGGTCGGGCGGCTCTCCCACCGGTAGGTCTGGCGGGCTTT
>CAJCJE010000943.1 GCA_903970565.1 Candidatus Melainabacteria bacterium
TGCGGGCCGCCGGGGTGAACTTCCGCGATGTGCTCACCGTGCTCGGGATGTATCCCGGCGAGCCGACCCCGCTCGGTCTGGAAGGTGCCGGGCTGGTGACCGAGGTCGGAGCCGGGGTGACCGGGTTCGCCGTCGGCGACCGGGTGCTCGGTATGTTCCCCGGAGCCTTGGCCAGCTGCACGGTCGCTGATTCCCGGATGCTGGCGCCGATGCCGTCGGGCTGGTCGTTCGCGGACGCGGCGTCGGTGCCGATCGTGTTCCTCACCGCCTACTACGCCCTGCACGATCTGGCCGAGTTGCGGGCGGGCGAGCGGATTCTGGTGCACGCGGCGGCCGGTGGGGTCGGGATGGCCGCGGTGCAGTTGGCCAGGCACTGGGGCGCGTCCGTGGTCGGCACGGCCAGTCCCGGCAAATGGCGGCTACTGCGCGAGTTCGGTTTGCGGGCCGAGGAGATCGCCTCGTCGCGCACGACCAAGTTCGAGCAGCAGTTCGATCCGGTCGACGTGGTACTGAACTCGTTGGCCGGGGAGTTCATCGACGCCTCGCTGCGGCTGCTGGCCGAGGACGGCCGGTTCATCGAGATGGGCAAGACCGATCCGCGCGATCCGGCCGGGGTGCGCTATCGCGCGTTCGACCTGGTCGAGGCCGGGCCGGTGCGGATCGGCGAGATGCTGGCCGAGATCATGGGATTGTTGCGCGAGGGCGCCATCCGTCCGCTGCCGATCTCCGCCTGGGACGCGCGGGAACTCCAGGAAGCGTTCCGGTACATGGCTGCCGCGCGGCATGTAGGCAAGGTCGTCGTCACGATTCCTCGACCGTTGGGCGAGGGCACCGTGTTGATCACCGGCGGTACCGGTGGTCTCGGCTCGCTGCTGGCCGGGCATCTGGCGCGCACGCACGGAGTGCGCGATCTGGTCCTGCTGAGCCGTTCCGGCCAGGCCGGCCCGTTCGTGGACGAACTGACCGAACTGGGCGCGCGGGTTCGGGTACTCGCCTGTGACGTGTCCGACCGGGACGCGCTGGGCCAGGTTGTCGAGCAGGTCGGTGAACTCTCGGCGGTGTTCCACACGGCCGGGGTGGTCGACGACGGGACGGTGCCCGGCCTGACCCCGGCCCGGCTGGCCTCGGTGCTGGCGCCCAAGTTCGACGGCGCGCGGTGGCTGGACGAGCTGACCAGGCGACACGATCTGAGTCACTTCGTGGTGTTCTCCGCCGCCGCCGGTCTGCTCGGAGGCGCCGGACAGGGCAACTACGCGGCGGCGAACCTCGCCCTCGACGCGCTGGCCGCGCAACGCAGGACCGCCGGCCTGCCGGCCATCTCCCTGGCCTGGGGACCGTGGACCAACGAGTTCGGCATGACGAAGGGACTGTCGGAGACCGACCTGATCCGGATGAGCAAGGGCGGCATGGTGCCGCTGTCGGCCGAGGGTGGCCTGGCCATGCTGGATGCCGCGTTGGCGTCGGCGAGGACGACGGTGGTGCCGATCAAGTTGAACCTGTCGGTGATCCGGTCCGCGCCGGAGCAGGTGCCGCCGCTGTTGCACGGTCTGGCCGGTCCGGCGCGGCGACGGGCCAGGGCGGCGACCGCGGTGGCGGCGGATGCCAAACCGCTGGCCGAGCAGCTGCTCGACCAGCCCGCCGAAGCTCGGGTCGAGACGCTGCTTCGGCTGGTCACCGAGGAGGTGGCGGCCGTGCTCGGTCACGGTTCGGCCGATCAGGTCGACCCCGAACGCAGCTTCTACGAGCTGGGGTTCGACTCGCTGACCGCGGTCGAGTTGCGCAACCGGCTCGGTGCGGCCAGCGGGCTGCGGCTGCCGGCGACGCTGGTGTTCGACTACCCGACCACCGAGGACCTGGTCGGTTACCTGATCGAGGAACTGCTGCCGCACCAGGCGGATGCGACGGACGCCAAGGATGTCACGGCGACCAAGGACATCACGGCTGCCAAGGACGCGGCGGCCGAACTGGATGGTGAGCTCGACGCCGCTGATGCCGACGAGCTGTTTGCCCTGCTGGATCGGGAACTGGAGTCGTGAGAGGCGCGAGCCGGCCCGTTGCCGGTTGACGGGCCTTCCCGTCGGCCAGCGCGTTCTCAAGAGGAGAGATACACCAGTGGAGAACGAAAGCAAGTACCTCGACTACCTCAGGCGGGCCACCGCCGACCTACGGCAGGCGCGGCGCCGGGTCAAGGAGTTGGAGGATGCCGACCGCGAGCCGATCGCGGTGGTCGGCATGGGCTGTCGGTTCCCTGGTGGGATCACCACGCCGGAGGGCCTGTGGTCGCTGCTGGCCGACGGCGGTGACGCGATGGGTGAGTTCCCGGCCGACCGGGGCTGGCAGATCGACACGCTGTATGATCCGGACCCGGACCGCTCGGGCTCGATCTACGCGCGGGACGGCGGGTTCATCTACGACGCCGGCCACTTCGACGCCGGCTTCTTCGGGATGAGCCCGCGCGAGGCACTGGCCACCGATCCGCAGCAGCGGCTGATGTTGCAGATCGCCTGGGAAACCTTTGAACGCGCGCGCATCGACCCGGCCACGGTGCGCGGCAGCGAGGTGGGCGTGTTCGTCGGCGCGGCGGCGACCGGTTACGGCGCGGTGGCCAAACTGCCGGAGGGCGTCGAGGGTCATCTGCTGACCGGCACCTCCACCTCGGTGGTCTCGGGCCGGATCGCGTTCGTATTCGGTCTCAGGGGGCCGGCCGTCACCGTGGACACGGCCTGTTCCTCCTCGCTGGTCGCCATGCATCTGGCCATGCGGTCCCTGCGCCGGTCGGAATGCGGCCTGGCGCTGGTCGGCGGTGTCACCGTGATGCCGACGCCCGGCATGTTCCTGGAGTTCAGCCGACAGCGCGGGTTGGCCGCCGACGGCCGGTGCAAGCCGTTCGCCGCCGCCGCCGACGGCACCGGCTGGTCGGAGGGGGCCGGTCTGCTGCTGATCGAGCGGCTGTCGGACGCACAGCGCAACGGCCACCCGATTCTCGCGGTGCTGCGGGGTAGCGCGGTCAACTCCGACGGCGCGAGCAACGGACTCACCGCGCCGAACGGTCCCGCGCAGCAGCAGGTCATCGGCAAGGCACTGGCCGATGCCGGCCTCACACCGTCCGATGTGGACGCGGTGGAGGCGCACGGCACCGGAACCACGCTGGGCGACCCGATCGAGGCGCAGGCCCTGCTGGCCACCTACGGTCGCGCGGAACGCTCCGAACCGCTGTGGCTGGGTTCGGTCAAGTCCAACCTCGGGCACACCCAGGCGGCGGCCGGGGTGGCCGGCGTGATCAAGATGGTGCTGGCGATGCGGCAGGAACTCCTGCCGCGCAGCCTGCACATCGACCAGCCGACCCCGCACGTGGACTGGGCCGCTGGTGAGGTCGAACTGCTGACCGAGGCGCGGCCCTGGTCACCGGCGGAGAACCCGCGCCGCGCGGCGGTGTCCTCCTTCGGTATCAGCGGCACCAACGCCCACCTCATCCTGGAAGAGGCCCCCCGCCCCGACGCCGACGCCGACGCCGAAACCGAGCCCGACCCGGCGCCGACCCGACCGGCCGCGCCGTCGCCGTGGCTGCTCTCGGCCAAGAGCGCGGTCGCGCTCCGCGCGCAGGCCGGTCGGCTGCTCGCGCACACTCAGCAGCATCATCCCGAGCTGACCGCCGAGGACATCGCGCACTCGCTGGTGGCCACCCGTGGCACCTTCGAGTACCGGGCCGCCGTGGTGGGCGAGGACATCACCGAACTTTACGCCGGTCTGGCCGCCCTCGCGGCCGACCAACCCTCCGCCGCCCTGGTACAGGGGCGCGCGGAGAAGGGCAAACTGGCGTTCCTGTTCTCCGGTCAGGGTGCGCAGCGAATCGCGATGGGCCGGGAGCTGTACGCGGCCTTCCCGGTGTTCGCGCGGGCCCTGGACGAGATCACCGCCCAGTTCCCGCCGGAACTGGCGCAGGTCGTCCTGGAGGGCGGCGAACGGCTCGACCGCACCGAATACACCCAGCCCGCGCTGTTCGCCATCGAGGTCGCGCTGTTCCGGCTGGTGGAAAGCCTTGGCGTGAAGCCGGATTACCTGCTCGGTCATTCCATCGGCGAACTGGCCGCCGCGCACGTGGCCGGCGTGTTCTCGCTGACCGACGCCTGTGCGCTGGTGGCGGCGCGCGGCCGGCTGATGCAGGCCCTGCCGGTCGGCGGTGCGATGGTGTCGGTACAGGCCGGTGCCGAGGAGATCCGGCCGCTGCTGACCGAGCGGGTCTGCATCGCCGCACGCAACGGCCCCACCGCGACCGTGATCTCCGGGGACACTGACGCGGTCGAGGCGCTCGTCGCGCAGGTCCAGGACTGGGGCCGCAAGACCAGGCGGCTCACGGTCAGCCACGCCTTCCATTCGCCCCGGATGGACCCCATGCTGGCCGAGTTCGGCACGGTGGCCGCCGGAATACGCTACGCCGCACCGAAAATTCCGATCGTGTCCAATGTGACCGGACGACCGGCGACCGCCGACGAGCTGCGCAGCCCGGAGTACTGGACGCGGCAGGTGCGGGAGGCGGTCCGGTTCCACGACGGGGTGGTGCACCTGCGCGAAGCCGGTGTCTCGCGGTTCCTGGAGCTGGGACCGGACGCGGTGCTGACCGCGATGGTCGCGGACTGCCTGCCCGGTTCGACCGTGGTGGCCGCCGCGCTGCTGCGCCGGGACAACCCGGAACCGCGCACCGCGATCACCGCCCTGGCCACTCTGCACGCCAACGGCGTCCGGTTCGACTGGCGGCCGATCACCGGTGGTCGGCCGGTGCCGCTGCCCACCTACGCCTTCCAGACCCGCCGGTTCTGGCTGGAGAGCGCGCCGGACAGCAGCGGCCTGTCCTACCGAACCACCTGGACGCCGACCGTGCTGGCGTCCGGCGCGAACACCGGGAGCTGGCTGCTGGTGGTCCCACCCGGTGACGCGGCGGCGGAGGTCGCCGCCCGGATCGCCGACACCCTCGACGTCCGCATCGTCACCCTCGCCGAACTGCGTGACCAGCAGGTGGCCGAGCCGACCGGCGTGCTGTCCCTGCTGGCGCTGGACGAACACGGTGTCGACGGCGTGCCGGACGGGCTGGCCGGCACGCTGGAACTCATCCGGTTGCTGCGCGACAAGGCGATCGACGCACCGCTGTGGCTGGCGACCACGGGGGCGGTCGCGGTGGCCGGCGGCGACGGACCCCGCGCGCCACGGCAAGCCGCGATGTGGGGCCTGGGCCGCTCCGCCGCGCTGGAACAGCCGCAGCGTTTCGGCGGCCTGGTCGACCTCGCGGTCGGCGCGGACCCGCGCGCGCTGGCCAGGCTGCCCGAAGTCCTCGCGGCCGGCGGCGAGTTCGCGATCAGGTCCGGTGGCGTGTTCACCCGGCGGTTGAGCCGGACCACGGTCGCCGGCGCGAACTGGCGTCCGGAGGGCACGGTGCTGGTCACCGGGGGGACCGGCGGCCTCGGCCAGCAGGTGGCCCGCTGGCTGGCCACGCGGGGAGCCGACCGCGTCGTCCTGATCAGCCGTACCGGACCGGCCGCGTCCGGCGTCACCGAACTCGTGGCGGAACTGGCCGCGCTGGGCACCACGGTGACCGCGCACTCCTGTGACGCCGCCGACCGCGAGCAGTTGGCCGGTCTGCTGGCGCGGCTGGACGCCGATGGCGAGCCGGTGCGCGCGGTCATCCACGCGGCCGGCGTCCTCGCCGACGGCGTGCTGGAAACCCTGACGGCGGAACAACTCCGCACCGTGCTGCGGCCGAAACTGTTGGCAGCGGCCAATCTGGACGAACTCACCAGGGACCGCGACCTGTCCGCGTTCGTGCTGTTCTCCTCGCTCGCCGGGGTCCTCGGCTCCGCCGGCCAGGCCAACTATGCCGCCGCCAACGCCTACCTCGACGCGCTGGCCGGTCACCGCAGGGCCGCCGGGCTGCCCGCGCTCTCGGTTGCCTGGGGCCCGTGGGCGGGCAGTGGCATGGCGGTGGACGGCGCCGT
>CAJCJE010000944.1 GCA_903970565.1 Candidatus Melainabacteria bacterium
GGGGGCGAGGGCACGGTCGCCGCCGCGTTGGCCGCGGGTTTCCGGCGGGTCGCGGTCGCCGCGCACGGTCCGACCGATCAGCCGCTGACGGCCGTCATCGCCGTTCGCGACGGCGTCGCGGTGGTGGAAACGGCGGCGGCCTGTGGACTTGTTCAGTTGCCGGGCGGGCGGCTCGCGCCGCTGTCCGCGACCAGCTTCGGAGCCGGTGAGCTGCTGCGGGCTGCTCTGGACGCAGGGTGCCACACGATTGTGCTCGGCGTCGGCGGCAGCGCCAGCACGGACGGCGGCGCCGGACTGTTGCAGGCGTTGGGCGTCGGGGTGTTCGACGCCGAGGGTGTGCCGCTGGCGCATGGCGGCGGCGCGTTGGGCGCGGTCGACACCGCCAATATGTCTACTATGGACTCAAGGCTTACCGGCGTCGAGATCGTGTTGGCGTGTGATGTGGACAGTCCGATGTTGGGGCCGACCGGCGCGGCAGCCACCTTCGGTCCGCAGAAGGGCGCCGATGCCGAGGAAGTCGTCCGGCTCGAACAGGGACTGCGGCGCTGGGCCGAGGTGCTCACGGACGCCACGGGACACGGAGATGCGGATGCACCCGGCGCCGGGGCGGCCGGAGGTATCGGCTTCGGTGTGTTGGCCGGCCTGGGTGCGACTCGCCGGTCCGGGATCGACCTGCTGTTGGAACTCGTCGGTTTCGCCGCGCAACTGGACGGGGCCGAACTGGTGATCACCGGCGAAGGCTCGCTCGACGAACAGACCCTGCACGGCAAGGCCCCGGCCGGCGTCGCCGCTGCGGCCCGGCGCGCCGGGATACCGGTGGTCGCCGTCGCGGGTCGATGCCTGTTGTCGCCCGCCGGACTGGCCGAGGCCGGCATCGCCGCCGCCTATCCGCTTACCGACCTCGAACCCGATCGGAGCCGCAGCATCGCCAACGCGGCCGAGCTGGTCCGCGAGATCGCGGCCCGGATCGCCGCCGACTGGCTGCCGATCGAACAGCGCGAACAGCGCGACCAACACGAACAGCGCGAACACCAGGACCAACACGAACGGCATGACGAGTACGCCCGAACCGGGCGCAATCCTCTTACCCAGAAATCGATCGAGGACGGTTACGCATCATGACGTTCGACCTTGTCATCCGCGCTCGGCGGGTCATTACTCCGACCGGTGAGCGGGCGGCGACCATCGGCGTCCGGGCCGGGCGGATCGCGGCGATCGAGGAGATCGACACCGACCTGCCGGCCTCGACCACCGTCGAACTCGCGGCGGAGGAGGTTCTGTTGCCCGGACTCGTCGACAGCCACGTGCACATCAACGATCCCGGCCGCGCCGAATGGGAGGGCTTCGAGACCGCGACGCGGGCCGCGGCGGCCGGTGGCATCACCACGGTGGTGGACATGCCGCTCAACAGCGTGCCGCCGACCGTCGACGTTGCCGCGCTGAACACCAAACGCGCGGTCGCGCGGGATCAGGTGCACGTCGACGTCGGATTCTGGGGTGGCGCGGTGGGCGGCAACCTCGCCGAACTGCCCGCGCTGCACGAGGCGGGGGTGTTCGGTTTCAAGGCATTTCTGCTGGACTCCGGGGTTGCGGAGTTCGGTCATCTCGACGAGGACATGTTGGCCGACACGATCGACCTGGTGGCCAAGCACGACGCGATGCTGATCGTGCACGCCGAGGACGCGCGCACCATCGCCGCCGCCCTGCCCGCGCAGGGCCGCCGCTACGCCGATTTCCTCGCCTCCCGGCCGGCGGAGGCGGAGAACATCGCCATTGCCAGCGTTATCGGCCTCACCGAGCGCTACGGGGCGCGGGCGCACATTCTGCACCTGTCCAGCGCGTCGGCGCTGCCGATGATCGCGGATGCCCGGCGGCGCGGCGTCGCGCTGACGGTGGAGACCTGTCCGCACTATCTGACCTTCTGCGCCGAGGAAATTCCGGACGGCGCAACGGAATTCAAGTGCTGCCCGCCCATCCGGACCGCAGCGAACCGGGAACTGCTCTGGGCCGGCCTTGCCGACGGCCTGATCGACTGCGTGGTCAGCGACCATTCACCGTGCACGCCGGAACTCAAACGCTTCGACGTCGGCGACTTCGGGCTGGCCTGGGGCGGGATCGCCGGTCTGCAACTGGGCTTGTCCACGATCTGGACCCAGGCGCGCCAGCGTGGTTTCGCCCTGTCCGACGTGGTCGACTGGATGGCCAGAGGGCCGGCCGATCTCGTTGGCATGAAACGGAAAGGTCGAATCGATATCGGCGCGGACGCGGATTTCTGCGTCTTCGCCCCGGATGCGGCCTTTCTGGTGGAGGTGAACCAGTTGGCCCATCGCAATCCGGTCAGTGCCTATCACGGTCGGCCACTCGCCGGCGTGGTCCGGCAAACCTGGCTGCGCGGCGAGAAGGTCACCGGCCTGCGACCGGGCGGGCAGTTGCTGGAACGAGGGAACTCATGACCGGGGCGGAGGGCGCCGGAGCCGATGGCGCCGGTATCGATGCGCTCGTCCAGTTGCCTGATCTGGCCTCGCGGCGTCTCGGCGGCAGCGTGCTGGCCGCCAACGACGAGTTCTTCGCGGAGCGAGAGAACCTGATCAAGCCGGAGGAACCCGTTTTCCGGCCGTTGACCTTCACCAACAAGGGCCAGGAGTACGACGGCTGGGAAACGCGGCGGCGCCGTCGGGAAAGCGGTGACGCGGACTGGGTCATCGTCCGGCTCGGCGCGCCGGGAATACCACGGGCCGTCGTGGTGGACACCGCGTTCTTCAAGGGTAACTATCCGCCGTTCGCGACCGTGGAAGGCTGCGGGTTCGAGGGCTATCCGGATGTCGCGGAGCTGGCGAACGGTGACTGGGAGACTCTTGTCGACCACGCCGCACTGCGCGGCGACAGCAAGAACGTGTTCACTGTGGACGGTGAAACCCGGTATACGCACGTTCGGCTTACGATCTTTCCGGATGGTGGGGTCGCCCGGCTGCGCGTGCACGGTGAGGCGGTGGCTGATCCGCGCTGGCTGGC
>CAJCJE010000945.1 GCA_903970565.1 Candidatus Melainabacteria bacterium
TCGGCATGGCCGCGCTGGTCGAGGTGCACACCGCCGAGGAGGCCGACCGCGCGCTGGAGGCCGGCGCGAGCGTGATCGGCATCAACGCCCGCAACCTACAGACCCTCGACGTCGACCGCGAGGTCTTCGGCCGGCTTGCCCCAGGGCTGCCGTTCGAGACCCTCAAGATCGCCGAGTCGGGTGTGCGTGGGCCGGCCGATCTGATGACCTACGCCGGCTACGGCGCCGACGCGGTGCTCGTCGGCGAGGGCCTGGTCACCAGTGGTGATCCGAAGACCGCGGTGGTCCAACTGGTCACCGCCGGTTCGCACCCCGCCTGCCCCCGGCCCACTCGGTGACCGAGCAGGCCGGCGAGTCGGACCCCACCGCTCAGCAGCCGGACGAGCACGACCCGGACGCGCGCGGCTACTTCGGCGACTACGGCGGCCGGTTCATGCCGGAGGCGTTGATCGCCGCCATCGACGAACTCTCCGCCGAGTACGACAAGGCCCGGATCGACCCGGATTTCCTCGGTGAGTTCAACCGGCTGCTGCGCGACTACGCCGGCCGGCCCTCCCTGCTGACCGAGGCCAAGCGGTTCAGCCGGCACGCGGGCGGGGCGCGGATCTTCCTCAAGCGGGAGGATCTCAACCACACCGGTTCGCACAAGATCAACAATGTTTTGGGGCAGGGCCTGCTCACCAAGCGGATGGGCAAGGCCAGGGTCATCGCGGAGACCGGCGCCGGCCAGCACGGCGTCGCCACCGCGACCATCGCCGCGATGATGGGCCTGGACTGCACCATCTACATGGGCGAGGTCGACACCGAGCGGCAGTCGCTGAACGTGGCCAGGATGCGGCTGCTCGGCGCCGAGGTCATCCCGGTGAAGTCCGGCTCGCGCACGCTCAAGGACGCCATCAACGAGGCGCTGCGCGACTGGGTGACCAATGTGGACTCCACGCACTACGTGCTCGGCACGGCAGCCGGCGCGCACCCGTTCCCGCTGATCGTGCGCAACTTCCACAAGATCATCGGGATCGAGGCCCGCGCCCAGATCCTCGATCAGGCCGGCCGGCTGCCGGACGCGGTCGCGGCCTGCGTCGGCGGCGGCTCCAACGCCATCGGCATCTTCTACGGTTTCATCGACGATCCCGCCGTCAGGCTCTACGGCTTCGAGCCGGGTGGCAAGGGCATCGAGACCGGTGAACACGGTGCCGCTCTCGGCGAGGGCACCCCCGGTCTGCTGCACGGCTCCCGGTCCTACCTGTTGCAGGACGAGGACGGCCAGATCGCCGAGGCGTACTCGATCTCGGCCGGCCTGGACTATCCGGGCGTCGGACCGGAGCACTCCCAGCTCAAGGACAGCGGCCGGGCCGAGTACCGCTCGATCACCGACGCCGAGGCGATGGATGCGTTCGCGCTGCTGTCGCGGACCGAGGGCATCATCCCGGCCATCGAGTCCTCGCACGCGCTGGCTGGCGCCATCAAACTCGGTACGGAACTCGGCGAGGACGGTCTGATCGTGGTCAGTCTCTCCGGGCGCGGCGACAAGGACATGGGCACCGCGACGGAGTGGTTCAACCTCAACAGCCCCGACGCGGCGGCCAGTCGGAAGGACTCCTGATGACCGACGGGTTGGCCGATTTCCTCAAGGGGACCAAGGCCGAGGGCCGGGCCGCGCTGGCCGGCTACCTGCCGGCCGGTTACCCGAGCATCGAGGGCTCCCGCGAGGCGTTCGCCGCGCTCATCGACGGCGGCTGCGACATCCTGGAGATCGGTGTTCCCTTCTCCGACCCGGTGCTGGACGGCCCGACCATCCAGGCTGCCTCCGGCACCGCCCTGAGCACCGGTTTCCGGCTGCGCGACCTGTTCGGCCTGGTCGAATCCGTTTCCTCGGCCGGTGGCCGGGCGGTCGTGATGACCTACTGGAACCCGGTGTACGCCTACGGCGTCGACCGCTTCGCCCGCGACCTCGCCGCCGCCGGCGGCCTCGGCGTCATCACCCCGGACCTGGTCCCGGACGAGGCCGACGACTGGCTGGCCACCTCCACCGAGCACAACCTGGACCGGATCTTCCTGCTCGCGCCCTCCTCCACCGAGGAGCGGATCGTCAGCACCCTGGACGTCAGCAGCGGTTTCGTCTACGCCACCTCGGTGATGGGCGTCACCGGCGCCCGCGACGCGGTGAGCAGCGCCGCTCCGACCCTGGTCAGCCGCATCCGCGAACACACCAGCGACCTCGCCGTCGGCGTCGGCCTCGGCATCCGCTCCGGCGCCCAGGCCGCCGAAACGGCCTCGTTCGCCGACGTGGTCATCGTCGGCTCCGCCTTCGTCTCCAAGGTCGCCGACGGCCTGCCCGCGCTCACGGCGCTGGCTTCGGAACTGGCCGACGGCGTCCGCACGAGTCCCGCACCGGTTGCCTGATCCCGGACACGAAGGAGCCCCAGGCAGCGTCAGCGTTACGTGTCCTTGCACGCCCTCGAAACCGCGAGCACGACGAGTGATCTCGGGTAACTGCCAATGGGGGACCGGTTCGGGCGGCTGACGACAGCATGACCGGTGCCCGTTACGGTGGGTGCCGTGATTGCAGTCGCCGGCCTCGCGCATTCCTACATTCCCAGTCCTGATCAGGGAGTCTGGCAGCTGGGGCCGATTCCGATCCGGGCCTATGCGCTGTGCGTCGTTGTCGGCATCCTGGTTGCGATCTTCTGGGGCGCGCGACGGTACCGGGCGCGCGGTGGTGCGCCTGGCGTGGTTACCGACATCGCGGTCTGGGCGGTGCCTTTCGGTCTCGTCGGCGGCCGGGCCTATCACGTGGCCACCGATGCCTGGCGATACTTCGGCCGAGGCGGCAATCCGCTCGGCGCGTTGGAGATCTGGGACGGTGGCCTCGGCATTCCCGGCGCCATCGCGCTCGGCGGCCTCGGGGCCTGGATCGCCTGCCGGCGCCGAGGCGTGCCGCTGCCCTTCGCCGCCGACGCGCTCGCGCCGGCAATCGTTGTCGCGCAGGCGATCGGCCGTATCGGCAACTACGCGAACCAGGAACTCTACGGCGGCCCGACCACGTTGCCCTGGGGCCTGGAGATCTTCACCAGGGTCGATCCGAGCACCGGCGCGCTGGACAACCTCGGCGGGGTCGCGCTCAGCCACGCCGATCCGCAGATCGTCCAGCCGACCTTCCTCTACGAGTTGATCTGGGACCTGCTCATCGCGCTGGTCGTGGTGATCGTCGACCGCGGACTGCGACTGGGCCACGGCCGCGCCTTCGCGCTCTACGTCGCCGGCTACGCCTTCGGCCGGTTCTGGATCGAGCTGCTGCGCACCGACCCGGCGACTCACCTGTTCGGGGTCCGGATCAACGTCTGGGTCATGGTGCTGCTGTTCGTCGGCGGCGTCCTCTACTATCTGCGCGCGGCGAACCGAGGCCCCCGCGAGGACCCGAACACCTTCCCCGACGCGCCGAAACCGACCGCCGTCGGTGATCCCGTGACCGGCGATCCCGTGACCGATGAGATTCTGGCCACGGAAATTCCGACCTCAGGCGGTGTTTCACCATTGACCGAGACACAACGATCCACTGTGGACGAGACGGTGAACCTGTCGACGCCACCTGCCCAGCCCAAGCCCTAGCGCCCGCCCAGCGGGGTCGAGCCTCACCCCAGCGACCTCAGTGGGTGGTAGCCGTGGACGAGCGCGAGGATTTCGGATTCCGGGGGCATACCGTGCTCATCCAGCTTGCTCGCCCCGCCGTGCCTGGCGAGCTTGCGCTGCCCCGACCACGCGGTTGGCGCGATGCCGAGTACGGGAAAGGGGAGCGTCGCGTTCTCGTCCGTGATCATCTGACCTCCCGCCGGTAATCCCGCCCGATTCATGACGCCAACGGCTTCGGTCTCGTGAATTCGACAGCAGGCGCGCGTGCCTGAGGGTTGTTCTTGTAGACCGTATCGGAGGTCAGGCCGAATTCGGTGAGCAGGGAACTGGTCAGGACTCCTCCGTTTTCGGCACCAGCAGTCGTACCCGACCGAAGCCGGGGCATGGAATGCCGACTCTCGGCCGTATTCCGGCACGGACCGAACAGAGGGAGTCCACGACCAACGAAGCGGTCAGGTTGCCGGAGTCACCCGCGCAAGCCAGGCCACGGAACCTGGCGGAGTCAGACCGTGCCGGGCCGGCCGGGTAGCTCTCGCTGCGGTTTCCGTGCGTTCACCAACCATGCCCGGATCGTCGGCGTCCGACAGGCGTACCCGACCCCGGATGTCCCCGATCCCGGTGTCGGATGCGCCCACCCAGACGATGTGTCGAGCCATCACTGGCGTGTTACCGCCGAACACCGTTACCGTCTTCGAGAACGCCGACCAGCGCTGGCACGGTGCCCGCCGGACCAGCGAGGGCACAACCCGCGCTGGTCCGGCCACCCACACCGTGTCGACCAGGGTAAACAACCCGACAACGGCACGGTAACCGGGTGCGGCGGAGGTGCGCGTGCGACGAGGGTCCTCGCCGGGCGGGCCGGTGCGATGGATCGGCTGGACACCGCCGGCCGCCGCAGCGTCGGCCCGGCACGCTGGCGGGAGGTCACCAAGAGGTCACTGTTCGCTGGAAAGACGCTGGTCGGCACCGGTTCTCAGCTTCTCGCGCTGGTCGCCCGACCAAGTGGAACGGCCCTGTCGGCGGCCTCATGAACCGAGCGGACGAGCCGGTCTTCGGTATACTTAGCAAGACGAACCGTTCCCACCGCTTATCGGCTAAGTCGCACCAGATGCTCAAGTCGTTACCCAGAGATGGCCTGGATCACGATTTCGTGGGTGTACGAATGTTTCGTGACTGTTAGAGTCACGTCAATAATGCGGGCCATCGTCGCCCCGCGCGCGCAAGTTGCCTTGAACGTAACGCGAGGACGACGAGGGAGGTCCAGCTGTGCCTTCTCCGACCCCAGACCAGGGTCCCACCACCGGCGAAGCAGTTTCCAACACCGACACCGGTAGCGCGAGCCGACTGTTCTCCGCCTTTCCGAAGCGGCAGGGGCTCTATGACCCCGACGCCGAACGGGACGCCTGCGGAGTCGCGATGGTCGCTGACATCCAGGGCCGTCGCTCGCACGGCATCGTCGCCGACGCGCTCACCGCGCTGGCCAACCTCGAACACCGGGGCGCGGCCGGGGCGGAGCCGACCAGCGGTGACGGCGCCGGCATCCTGTTGCAGCTGCCGGACGGCCTCCTGCGCGAAACGGTGAACTTCGAACTCCCCGAACCGGACGCGCTCGGCGCGAACCGCTACGCGGCCGGCATCGCCTTCCTGCCCGCCGACGAGGCCCAGCGCGCCGTCGCGGTCGAGCTGATCGGGCGCATCGCCGAGGAGGAGAGCCTGCGCGTACTCGGCTGGCGGGAGGTGCCGACGGCCGTCGACGAGGCCGGCGTCGGACCGACCGCCTGCTCGGTGATGCCGCACTTCGCCATGCTGTTCGTGACCGGGCTGCCCAACAACGTCGAGGACCCGGACAGCCTGCCGGCCGGGATCGACCTGGACCGGATGACCTTCGCGCTGCGCAAGCGCGCCGAGCGGGAGAGCGTCGTCGCCGGCTGCGGCACCTACTTCCCCTCGCTCTCGGCGCGAACCGTGGTGTACAAGGGAATGCTCACCACCGGCCAGCTGCCGGCGTTCTTCACCGACCTCACCGACACTCGGCTGGTCAGCGCCATCGCGTTGGTACACAGCCGGTTCTCCACCAACACCTTCCCGTCCTGGCCGCTGGCGCACCCCTACCGGTACGTCGCGCACAACGGCGAGATCAACACGATTCGCGGTAACCGCAACCGGATGCGCGCCCGTGAGGCGCTGCTGGAGTCGTCCCTGATCCCCGGCGACCTGACCCGGCTGTTCCCGATCTGCGACGCGGACGGCTCGGACTCCGCCTCCTTCGACGAGGTGCTCGAACTACTGCACCTCGGTGGTCGCGGCCTGCCGCACGCGGTGATGATGATGATCCCGGAGGCGTGGGAGAACCATGCCACGATGGACCCGCGTCGCCGCGCCTTCTACCAGTTCCACTCCAGCCTGATGGAGCCGTGGGACGGTCCGGCCTGCGTGACCTTCACCGATGGCACCGTGCTCGGCGCGGTGCTCGACCGCAACGGGCTTCGGCCGGCCCGCTGGTGGCGCACCGCCGATGACCGCGTCGTGCTCGCCAGCGAGTCCGGCGTGCTGGACGTGCCACCGGAGCAGGTCGTCGCGAAGGGCCGGCTGCAACCGGGCCGGATGTTCCTGGTCGACACCGACCTGGGCCGGATCGTCACCGACGACGAGATCAAGGCCGCGCTGGCCGGCAATCTCCCCTACGACCAGTGGCTGCACGCCGGGCCGCTGCAACTCGACGACCTCGCCGAGCGCGAACACGTTGTGCAGACCCACGAATCGGTGCTGCGCCGCCAACTCACCTTCGGCTACACCGAGGAGGAGTTGCGCATCCTGCTGGCCCCGATGGCCGGCACCGGGCTGGAGCCGGTGGGCTCGATGGGTACCGACACCC
>CAJCJE010000946.1 GCA_903970565.1 Candidatus Melainabacteria bacterium
GTGGGACTCCCGCCGGGACTTCCGCCTGGGCACTGAGCCGATCACGGACCGACCGGGCGGAGGCGCTCGTCCACGGTGCCGGCGGCGCGGCGCTCGGACAGCCTGGCCAGCCGGGTGAACTTCCGCTCGAAGTCCTTTTCGGTCAGCCCGTTGGCGAAGTACGCCTCGGCCAGCTCCACCGCGCCCGCCTTGACCGACCAGCGAGCCTGGAAGCCCGGCAGCGCGGCCCGGATCGCGGCGAAGTCGACCCGGTAGGAACGCGGGTCCGCGCCGTGCTCGCCGGTGATCACCAGGCGCGCGCCCGGCACCGCCTCCACGACCTCCTGGGCGATCTGCGCGACGGTCACGTTGTTGTCCTCGGTGCCCACGTTCAGCGCTTGTGCGTGCACCGCCTCGCGCGGCGCGTCCAACGCGGCGAGGAAGGCATCGGCGATGTCGCGGGCGTGCACCAGCGGTCGCCACGGCGTGCCGTCGGAGAGCACCAGCACCCGGCCGGTGAGCACGGCATGGCCGACCAGGTTGTTGAGCACGATGTCCGCGCGCAGGCGCGGGGAGAAGCCGAACGCGGTGGCGTTGCGCAGGAACACCGGACTGAAGTCGGCGTCGGCGAGTTCCCGCAGATCGTCCTCGACCCGCACCTTCGACTCCGCGTACGGCGTCACCGGCCGCAGCGGCGCCTGCTCGGTGACCAGGCCGTCACCGGCCGCGCCGTACACCGAACAGGTCGAGGCGTAGAGGAACCGGCCGACCCCGGCCTGCTTGGCCAGCCGGGCCAGCCGGACCGAGGCGTGGTAGTTGATGTCGAAGGTCAGCTCGGGGGCCAGCGACCCGAGCGGGTCGTTGGACAGCGCGGCAAGGTGGATCACCGCGTCGATGCCGGCCAGGTGCTCCGGCCCGACCTCCCGCAGGTCGACCGGGAAACCAGGCGGGTCCCGCGGCGCGGCACCGAGGACACAGTCGGCGAACAGACCCGAATCCAGCCCGATCACCTCATGCCCGGCCGAGGTCAGCACCGGCGCCATCACCGTGCCCAGATAGCCCTGCGACCCGGTCAGCAGTACACGCATGATCCGTCAGCCTCCGAAATCGACGATCATCTTCGCCAGGTGGAACGCTTCGGCGTAGCGAGCATGACACTGCACCCCACGCAGTCGCGCCAGGCTCAGGAAGGTCTCTCGGTCGAACCAGTCCCTGCCGTGCTGGGAAGGATAGTGCTCAACCAGCAGCTCTGCCTTGCGCACCGCGATTTCCGTACTCAGCGGTTGGTAGACACCGGGTTGGTGGGCGTCGCCGTCCCACTTGACGATCTCGTAGCCGAGCACGAGATGGTCCCGGAACGCGGTCGGCACGAGTTCCGCGACCAGCCGGTGGTCCTGGTGCGCGTCCCGAGGGTGCGGCGCGAGAACCAGCTGCGGATCGCAGCGCCGCCGCAACCCCTCGACGGCCTGTTTGACCTGATCCCAGCGGGTCGGCAGCCGCCCGTCGGGCAGGTCGAGCACGGTCAGTTCAAGCTTGGCCAGCGGACAGAACGCGCTGAGCGCGGCCTGTTCCTCGACTGCTCGCAGGCTGCCGCCGCCGGTCAGGACCAGCGCGTCCACGACCACCCCCGGATGGGCCTCGCACAGGGTGAGCAGGCTGCCACCGGCGCCGATCGCGATGTCGTCGCAGTGTGCGCCGAGTACCGCGATCCGGCTCGGCTCGGCCAGGCGCAGCGGTTGCATCAGCGCATCGGTCCAGGGCGTCCGGACCGGTCCAGTGGCGCCGCGGAGCCGGCGCGGCCGTTCTCCCAGAGCATCCACGGCCGGTCGCCGGCCGCGTAGCCGGCATCCAGCGCGGCCCGTTCCTTGACCGTGTCCGCCGGCTGCCAGTAACCGCGATACTGGTAGGCGAGCATCCGGCCGGACTTGGCCAGCCCACCGCAGGCATCCGCGACCAGGTCGCTGCCCGGCGGCAGATGGTCGAACACCTCCTGGCGCAGCACGAAGTAGCCGCCGTTCTCCCAGACCGGCAGGCTGGTGACCGGCGTGATCGCCTCGACGAGGCCCTCGGCGTCGAGTTCGACGCAGTGGAAGGAACCCTGCGGTGGCACCACCATCATCGAACCGCCCGCGTCCGAGGCCCGGAAGTTGTCGATCATGTCGTCCAGCGGGGCGTCGGTGAGCACGTCGGCGTAGTTGGCCAGGAACATCTCGTCACCGTCGAGGTGATCGCGCACCCGGCGCAGCCGTTCGCCGATGGGGGAGGAGATCCCGGTCTGCACGAAGGTGATCGACCAGTCCGCGATGTCGGTGGACAGCAGTCGGACCTCCTTGCCGCGCAACACGAAATCGTTGGAGTCGGTCTCGGAATAGTTGAGGAAGAAGTTCTTGATGTGATGCGCGCCATAGCCGAGACACAGCACGAACTCGGTGTGTCCGAAGTGGGCGTAGTAGCGCATGACGTGCCACAGCAGCGGCCGGTCACCGATCATGGCCATCGGCTTCGGCGCATTCGTCACGCCGTCTCGCATCCGCATGCCGAGGCCCCCGCAGAACAGGACCACCTTCATCTTTACTCCTTAGTGGCTCTACACGCTCAACAGGCTT
>CAJCJE010000947.1 GCA_903970565.1 Candidatus Melainabacteria bacterium
TTCATCACCGCGACCATGCCGGGCCGAGGGTCGATCAACGTCATGTCCAGGTCGAACCCAACGGTCAGCGGCACGGGTCAACTCTAGAATGCGCGCGGCCGACTCCAGCGGTTTCCCGATCTGCGGAACCGGCGCCGCGTCACGGTTGGTCGGCGGCCGGGGTGCTCGGGGCGCGCTGCCGTTCCCGCTCCCGGAAGGTGGCCGCCTTCACCCGGTTCTGGCAGGCCGTCGAGCAGAACCGGCGGGTGCCGTTGCGGGAGGTGTCGACGTACGCGCGGTCGCAGGCGGGCGCCGAGCACAGGCCGAGCCGGTCGTGCATGGCGCTGCCGAGCACCATCGCCAGCCCGGTCGCCATCGCGCCGGCCCAGCCCTGCGCCCACGACGCATCCGGCGAGTGGAAGTGCAGATGCCAGGGTTCCCCGTCGTGCCTGGACAGGGTGGGCATGGCCTCGGCGTCGATGATCATCTTGTTGAGCAGTTCGCACGCGCCGTCCAGGTCGCCGGAGTCGAGCAGGAAGAACATCACGCGCAGTTCGGTGAGGTAGCCGGCAAGTTCCTCCAGTTGGCTCGGGAAGATCGGCGCGTCGGCGCGTCGCACCCCGGACCGCAGCGCCTCGCGCACCTGTTCGGCGAGTTCGTCCCCGATCGGCGGCAGGTACTGCCGGCCGCGTGACCAACCCGGTGCGAGCACGTTCACGGTGGCTGTCGCCGCGAGCACAACCCCGCTCATGTGACTGTCGAATTCCACTTGACCAGTCACCCTCCTCCGGTTACGTTCATAACTGTCATTCAGCATATCGCCAGTGATGGAGTAGTGATGACCGCCACCCTCGATGCTCGACTCGCCCGGTCCTGGGTCAGCCGCTGGGACGCCCAGCAGGAGTTCTACATCGCCGACCGGGAGGACCGGTTCGCGGTGATCGGCGACGTGGTCGACCAGGCCCTGCGCCGCGTCGACCAGGTCCAGCGCCATGTCGACCAGGTCCAGCGCCGCGAACCACCGGTCGATGGCGCGACCGTGCTCGACCTGGGCTGCGGCCCCGGCTCCCTGTCCGCCCGACTCGCCGACCGCCTGCCCGGCCCGCGGATAATCGGCATCGACTCCGACCCGGTCCTGCTCGCGCTCGGTCGCGCCCGCTACGGCGACCACATCGAGTTCGTCGACGCCGACCTCACCGCACCCGACCTCCCGGCCGAGATACCCGACGTGGTCGACGCCGTCGTGTCGACCACCGCCCTGCACTGGCTGGACCCCGAACCGCTCGCCGCGCTGTACCGAAACCTGGCACGGCGTATTCGGCCGGGCGGCGTCTTCGTCGACGGCGACCACATGCCGACCGGCGAAAGTGACCTGCGCGGACTGGAACAATCCGTCCGGGAGGCCAGAACCGTCCGGGTCGGCGTCGCCGCCAACGAGGACTGGTCCCAGTGGTGGGCCGCCGCCCAGGCCGAACCCGAACTGGCCGACCTGATCAGCGAACGATCCGAGCGGGCGATCCAACACCACGGCAGCAACGCCCTGTCCCCCGCCGAACATGCAACGTTGTTGCGGGCGGCCGGTTTCACCTCGGTCGGCACGGTATGGCAGTACGGCGACGATACCGTCCTGGTCGCCATCCGCTGACTACCTCAGCCAATTCGGCAAAATGCCGAAGCACCCGAACAAGGCCATGTCAATTCGACCGCCCGCCAATCGCGCGAGTTGTCCACAACAGCACACCCCATCCACAACCAACCCAAACCCGCTACGCCCCAACCCACATCACCGGTAGGCTGGAGCAGGGCCGCCTCCCCCTGGGATGGGCGGGGGTCTGTCTATGTTAAAGGGTCCGGAGGGGCCGACCGATGATCCCGCTTGAACTCTGGTACTCGCTTGAACGAACCGAAGGCGACATTGCCAGCACGCACGAAGAGTTGGACGCCACGCTGGATCGGTTTGCCGCAATATCGGACTCCCAGTGGGCGGCGTTGGCCGAGGTGACGCAACACGCGGACAAGTTCGCTTCGATGTGGTACGTCGGTTTCCATGCTGATATGAGCGCACTGATGTATCCCAGTCGACCAGACCGGGTCTACACCCGTGGACATGGTTTGCCGGACGGTGAACCATTCTCTACATGCAATGCCGCTCTGACAACGAGTTCCCGTCGAACGCGGAGATATCGGCCGCGCTGATCCGGCAGGCCGTACACGAGTTTGCCGACACCGGACTACGGCCAACATGCGTCGAGTGGCAAACCTGGGAGCCGACAGTGGTCGACACTGAATCAGAATTCTCGGACCTGTAGACAACCAAGCGGACGAAATTCCGCGACAAATATGCCCTGGCCCCGTCGGCCGACTGACCGGCAGTGTCCGCTCCGCTCACGCAAACCGATGCTAAAACGACAGCCTGCGGTAACATCGCGCAGGTCAACAAGTGTGCTCCCCGCAGGCGCGGGGGTGATCCGTTAGTCCGGGCCGTACTGGGGGTGCCTACGTCGTGCTCCCCGCAGGCGCGGGGGTGATCCGGCGACTACGTCGTTTGGGGTCCTGGCATTGACGTGCTCCCCGCAGGCGCGGGGGTGATCCGGCCGCTACCACAACGCCCGGTTCAAGACCCTGGTGCTCCCCGCAGGCGCGGGGGTGATCCGTTCTCCTCGGCTGCCGCCACGAGAGCGTTAGCGTGCTCCCCGCAGGCGCGGGGATAATCCGATGTGTTCGGTCAGCGCGGTCAGCAGCGGCGCGTGCTCCCCGCAGGCGCGGGGATGATCCGCATCTGCGGTGGCTGGCCGACCCGGAGTTCCTGTGCTCCCCGCAGGCGCGGGGATGATCCGTTGCGGGATCGGTTATTGGTTCAGGCCGAGAATGTCGACGGCGCGCTCGCGCATTTCTACTTTGCGGATCTTCCCGGTGATCGTCATCGGGAAGTCGTCGACGATGTGCACGTAGCGCGGAATCTTGTAGCGCGCCAGCTTCTCCCGGCAGAATTCGCGCAGGGAGTCGACGGTGATCGGCTCCGCGCCGGGTCGCAGCCTGATCCAGGCCATCAGTTCCTCTCCGTAGCGCTGATCGGGAACGCCGATGACCTGCGCGTCGACGATGTCCGGGTGTGTGTAGAGGAATTCCTCGATCTCGCGCGGATAGATGTTCTCGCCGCCGCGAATCACCATGTCCTTGATCCGGCCGGTGATGCTCACGTAGCCGTCATCGTCCATCACCGCGAGGTCGCCGGTGTGCATCCAACGCGCCGCGTCGATGGCCTCGGCCGTCTTGTCCTGCTGTTCCCAGTAGCCGAGCATGACCGAGTAGCCCCTGGTGCACAGTTCGCCGGGTTCGCCGCGCGGCACGGTCAGGCCGGTTTCCGGGTCGAGGATCTTCACTTCGAGGTGCGGGCCGACCCTGCCGACGGTCGACACCCGGCGCTCCAGCGAGTCGTCGCTGCGGGTCTGGGTGGATACCGGCGAGGTTTCGGTCATGCCGTAGCAGATCGACACCTCGGTCATGCCCATCCGGTCGATGACCTGTTTCATCACCTCGACCGGACACGGCGAGCCGGCCATGATTCCGGTGCGCAGGCTGGAGAGGTCGAAGCTGTCGAATTCCGGCTCGTTCAGTTCCGCGATGAACATTGTCGGCACGCCGTAGAGGGACGTGCAGCGGGTGGCCGCGACGGCGCTGAGGGTGATCTTGGCCTCGAAGGCCGGCGCGGGGATGACCATGCAGCAACCGTGCGTGGTCGCGGCCAGATTGCCCATCACCATGCCGAAGCAGTGATAGAACGGGACCGGGAGGCAGATCCGGTCCTGCTCGGTGTAGTGGCACAGCTCGCCGACGAAATAGCCGTTGTTGAGGATGTTGTGGTGTGAGAGGGTCGCGCCCTTCGGGAAACCGGTGGTGCCCGAGGTGTACTGGATGTTGATCGAGTCGTCGGCGGAGAGGGTCGCCTCGATCTCGGTCAGGGTGCTCACCTGGCCGGCGCGGCCGGCCGCGAGGAGGTCCGACCAGTCGGGGCCGTCGAGCAGCAGGACGTCGAGCAGGCCCGCGCAGCGCGGTCGGACCTCCTCGATCATGCCGGCATAGTCGGAGCTGCGGTGCTTGGACACCGCGATCACCATGCGCGCGCCGGCCTGGTTGAGCACGTATTCCAGTTCGTGCGAGCGGTAGGCCGGGTTGATGTTGACCAGGATCGCGCCGATCTTCGCGGTCGCGTACTGGGTGATCGTCCACTCGGCACAGTTGGGTGCCCAGATGCCGACCCGGTCACCCTTGCCGATGCCCCGAGCCAGCAGGCCGAGCGCGACCGCGTTGACGTCATCGGCCAGTTCGCGGTAGGTCCAGCTGCGCGCGGTGCCGAACTCGATCAGCGCGTCCCGGTCCGCGTGCGCGATCGCGGTGCGGTCGAAGTTGGCGCCGATGGTGTCGCCAAGCAGCGGCACGGCCGAGGTTCCCGACGCATAGGACGAAACGACCGGCAGACCGGAAAGTACCGGCGAGGACGACATGACGAACCTCCGACTGACTTGCCGCGTGACATCCGCGACCGAGACCCTGTTGTGTCGACCCGTTGTTGTGCCGACCTGCTGTGCAAAGCCGAGGAGCGAGGAACCGTTGTGGAAGCCTGCCACGACGAGTGTGCTGCCACGACCCGTTGTGGTGACGCCATCATCCTGTCTCGATTGGCGCGCGGAGTCGAGTCATGAAGCGATCACGACGGATCGGGCCAACCAAGGTGACCGGGCCGGCCGAGACGGGCCGGGACGTGCTCGGTCGAGAGGGTGGCCAAAGCGCGGGGCACTCGGTCGAGAGGGTGGCCAAAGCGCGGAGCGTGCTTCAGGGGCGGTGGGCGGTCCAGGGCAGTTCGACGATGAGGCACGGGCCGCCGACGAACAGGCCGCCGTCGATGCCGAGCACCTTGCCCTCGGCGTAGAGGTAGGGCGCGTCGACCTGGTCGGGCTGGATGCCGAGCTGGTCGGCGATGACGCTGTGCCCGTGCACGATCTGCTCGCCGCCCAGACCCTTGAGCATCTGCTCGGCGACCTGCCGGCCGTGCGGGCCGCGGAAGGCGTAGCGGGTGGTCATCCGGCGCCAGCACTCCCACCAGTCGGAGATGTCGTCACCGGCCAGCACCTCGGCCACGCCCGCGTTGATCTCCTTGATGCTCTCGCCCCAGCTGAAGTACTCGACCGTGTCGGAGTGCATCAGCAGATGGTCCCCGGTCAGCGCCAGCACCGGCCGGGTGCTCAGCCATTCGACGTGCGCGTCGGTCAGCGACGCCTGGTCGGTCTCTTGGCCGCCGTTGAGGCGCCAGCTGCGTTCGAAGCTGCGCGGGCCGAACTCCGAGGGCACCTCCTCGCCGCCGAAGCGGTGCATACCCAGCGCCAGGATCTCGTGGTTGCCCAGCACGGCATGGACCGCGCCGCCCTGTTCGGGTGCCTCCTCGTGCAGGCGCATCACCAGGTCGAGCACGCCGGAGCCGTCTGGTCCACGGTCGAAGAAGTCCCCGAGGAACCACAGTTGCGCGGTGCCTCCGCACCATGACTCACCGTCGAGCAGCCCGGTTTCGGCCAGCGCCTCGATCAGCTCGTCACGGTGTCCGTGCACGTCACCGATGGCGTAGGTGGTGTTCTCCACCCCCGCGCGGTCGCCCTCCTCATCCACCCCAAGACCATAGGCGCCGCAGCTGAGTGCGCAGCGTGCACCCCGGATCGCACCGTCCTTTGGGAAATATTGACAGTGACTTTCTTTAGGGCTCTACTGTCAGTAGTTGCCTGTTGTTGGGGAGGGCAACATCGACGAGATGGGGTAGCCATGAGCGAAGCAGCCCTCGACGCCCGGCAACCGCTGACATTTCCGCTGGAGCGCCGCTCACCGCTGGAGCCGGCCGGTGCCTACCACCGGCTGCGGGCGGAGCAGCCGATCAGCAGGGTCAGCCTGCCGACCGGGCAGCTGGCATGGCTGGTCACCAGACACGCGGACGTCCGGGCGCTGCTGGCCGACAACCGGCTCAGCTCAGACCGCACCCATCCCGACTTTCCCCTGCGCGCGCCGGTCGAACAGCAGCTGCGCAAGGGCTTCGGCGACATCGGCAAGGCGCTGATCGGCCTCGATCTGCCGGAACACAGCGCGCCCCGCCGGATGGTGGTCAACGAGTTCACCGTGCGCCGGATCAACGAGCTGCGGCCACGCATCCAGGAGATCGTGGACGAGCGGGTCGACGCGATGCTGGCCGCCGGCCCCGGGGCCGATCTGGCCACCGACCTGGCCATGCAGGTGCCGGCCAACGTGATCAGCGAGTTGCTCGGCGTTCCGCTGGACAAGCGGGACTTCTTCCAGGAGCGCACCCAGGTCCTGGCGCGGCCGAACAGCACCCCGGAACAGCAACTGGATGCCGCCGACGAGCTGCGCGTGTTCATGGACGAGCTGGTCACCCTGAAGGAGCGGCAGCCGAGCGAGGACCTGCTCGGCCGGTTGATCACCCGCAACCGGGAAACCGGGGTGTTCGACCACGAACTGCTGGTCGGCATGGCCCAGCTGCTGCTGATCGCCGGGCACGAGACCACCTCGAACATGATTGCGCTGGGCGCCATCGGTCTGCTATTGCGCCCGGAGGCCGTCGCCGCGTTGCAGGCCGAGCCGAGCCTGGTGGTCTCCTCCATCGAGGAGATGCTGCGCTACTACCCGATCTTCGACGTGATGGCGCGGCTGGCCAGGGCGGACATCGAGATCGGCGGGGTGACGATCAGGGCCGGGGACGGGGTGATGCTCTCGCTCGGGTCCAGCAACCGGGACGAGGCCGGATTCGCCGACGCGGACACCTTCGACGTGCGCCGGGGCAACCGGCACCATGTCTCCTTCGGTTACGGCATCCACCAGTGCCTCGGGCAGAACCTGGCCAGGATGGAGCTGGAGATCGTGTTCAGCACCCTGCTGCGCCGGATTCCGACCCTCCGGCTGGCCGTGGACGTCGAGGACCTGCCGTTCCGGGTCGCCGCGTCGATCAACGGCGTCTACCACCTGCCGGTCACCTGGTGATCGACGACCGTCGCGCGGCGGTCGGCTACGGGAAGGGGTCGACGACACGGCCGATCAGGTCGGCGACCGAGTCGATGACCATCGAGGGCCGGTACGGGAACCGTTCCTCCGTGCCGGCGGTGGAGATCCCGGACAGGACCAGGATGGTCTGAAGGCCGGCCTCCAGCCCGGACCGGATGTCGGTGTCCATCCGGTCGCCGATCATCAGGGTGTTCTCCGAGTGCGTGCCCAGGGCGCGCAGCGCGGAGCGCATCATCAGCGGATTGGGCTTGCCGACGTAGTAGGGCTCCCGGCCGGTGGCGCGCTCGATCAGCGCGGCGACCGCGCCGGTGGCCGGCAGCAGGCCCTCCCGGCTGGGCCCGGTCTCGTCCGGGTTGGTGGCGATGAACCGGGCGCCGGCCTCGACCAGCCGGATCGCCTTGGTGATGGATTCGAAGCTGTAGGTGCGGGTCTCGCCGAGCACCACGTAGTCCGGGGCGCTGTCGGTGA
>CAJCJE010000948.1 GCA_903970565.1 Candidatus Melainabacteria bacterium
CGCCGGTGATGTTGCCGGCGGCCTCCTTGGCCTTGCCACCCAGGTCCTCGGTCTTGTTGCTGATCTTGTCGCCCAACGCCATGAGTTTTCTCCTTTGCACCCGGCGGCGCACCGGTCCGGCGCCGTCCTGCCATGAAGACAGCACCCCGGCCGGCTTCGTCACGGCCCGGACGTGCCCCGATCGGGTGACCTGTGCCACCTGCGGCTGCCGGAAAACAGAATTGTGCCGTGACGTTCTTCCCGCAGGCGGTGTCCATCCGGTACGAAACACGGCACGGGCCGAAAGGTCATGCCGGACAAGGGAAGTCAGCACAGCCCGAGGAGACGTCATGACCAGTCCCACCAAGACTCCCACGCACACCGGCAACGAGGTCGAGAAAACCACCTCCCTCAGCTCTGCCAGCACCACGCCGGCAGCCAGCACCGGCAGCATCACCATCGCCGACACCGTGGTCCAGAAGATCGCCGGCCTTGCCGCTCGCGAGGTCTCCGGCGTGTACGCCCTCGGCGGCGGTGCCGCGCGGGCGTTCGGTGCGCTGCGCGAGCGCATCCCCGGCGCGTCGGCCAGTGTCAGCCAGGGTGTGTCGGTCGAGGTCGGCGAAACCCAGGCCGCGGTGGATCTACAGATGCTGGTCGAATACGGGGTCTCCATCGCCGAACTGTCGCGTTCGGTGCGCCGCAACGTGATCACCGCGGTCGAGACCATGACCGGCCTTGAGGTCGTCGAGGTCAACATCAACGTCAACGACGTGCACATCCCCGGCGACGAGGACGGTGACGAGTCCGCCTCCGGCCGCGTGCAGTGAACCGGAGGTCGAGGAGGGCGCCGGCGGGCGGCTGAGCGGCTGAGCGGCTGAGCGCGGTTGGGCAACGCCGACGAGTGCCTTCGCCGGTACCGCGCTGACCAGCACCGACGGTGCCCGCCGCGCGCGGTACCGGCGAAGGGCGGCAGACTGGCGGCGTGGACGAAACCGATCACCCGACACCGGCTGCGGACAACCCGAGCGGTGACCGTCACAAGGCACCGGGCGCCGGCACCATGACCGCCCTCTCGCTGGGTGCGCTCGGCGTGGTGTTCGGCGACATCGGCACCAGTCCGCTGTATGCCCTACAGACGGTCTTCTCCATCGACAACGGCGCGGTGCGGCCGGTGGCGGGAGACGTCTACGGCGTGCTCTCGCTGGTCTTCTGGTCGATCCTGACCATCGTCTCGGTCAAGTACGTCGTCTTCGTCATGCGGGCCGGCAACGACGGTGAAGGCGGCATCCTGGCGCTGGCCGCCCTCATCCGCAGGCTGGTGACCGGACGGGCCCGGCTGGTCTCGGTCGCCGTTGTGCTCGGCGTGATCGGTGCCTCGCTGTTCTTCGGCGACAGCGTGATCACCCCGGCCATCTCGGTCCTCTCCGCCGTGGAGGGCATCGAGGTCGTCTCCCCCGGCGTGCACAGCGCGATCCTGCCGATCGGGGTGGTCATCCTGATCGTGCTGTTCCTCGTGCAGCGCTTCGGCACCCACCAGGTGGGCCGGCTGTTCGGGCCGGTGATGCTGCTGTGGTTCCTGTCTCTGGCCGTGCTCGGCCTACCGCAGATCGTGGCTCACCCCGCCGTGCTGCGGAGTCTGTCACCGACCTACGCTCTCGCGTTCGTCCTCGACCGGCCGTTCGTCGCGTTCATCGCGATGGGCGCGGTGGTGCTGGCCATCACCGGCGCGGAGGCGCTGTACGCGGACATGGGGCACTTCGGCCGGCCGGCGATCAGCCGGTCCTGGTTCGCCCTGGTGTTTCCCGCGCTGACCCTGAACTACCTCGGTCAGGGCGCACTGATCCTCAACCGGCCCTCGGCCGTGGCCAACCCGTTCTTCCTGCTCGCCCCCGACTGGGCGCAGATCCCGCTGGTCGTGCTGGCCACGCTGGCCACCGTGATCGCCTCCCAGTCGGTCATTTCCGGTGCGTTCTCCATGTCCCGGCAGGCCATGCAACTGGGCTTCCTGCCCCATCTGACCGTGCGCCACACCTCATCGCGGGAGAGCGGCCAGATCTACGTGCCCGCGATGAACTGGCTGCTGTTGGGCGGGGTGCTCATCCTGACGGTCACCTTCGGCTCCTCGGCCGCGCTGGCGACCGCCTACGGCCTCGCGGTCACCGGCACCCTGCTGCTCACCACCACGCTGTTTCTGATCCTGGCCCACTCGGCCTGGCACTGGCGCCGATGGCAACTGGTGTTGACCGGTGTCGTCTTCGGCGGACTGGAACTGTTCTTCCTGGCCGGCAACCTCACCAAGATCGTGCACGGCGGCTGGCTACCGCTGCTGCTGGGCGCCGCGTCGGTTACCGTGATGCTGACCTGGCAGCGCGGCCGTCGGGTCACCACCGACCGGCGCGCCGAACGCGAGGGCACCTTGGCGGAGTTCGTCGACGATCTGCACAGGCATCCCCGGACCCGGGTACCCGGCACGGCGGTGTTCCTGCATCCCACCAGTGAGACCGTGCCGCTGGCGCTGCGCGCCAACGTCCAGTTCAACGAGGTGCTGCACGAACACGTGGTGATCGTCTCGGTGGTGTCGGAAAACGTGCCGCGCGTCCCCGGCGACGAGCGGGTGAGCGTCGACTCCCTGGAGTACACCGACGACGGCATCGTCCACGTCAGCGCCCGGTTCGGCTTCCACGACGACCAGAACATCCCGGCCGCCCTGCGGGAGGCCTCGGCGCTGACCGACGAGATGGAGTTCGACCCGGACACCGTGTGCTACTTCCTGTCCCGCATCACCATCGAACGCGGTCCCAAGGGTCAGCTGCCGACCTGGCAGAAGCGGATGTTCATCGGCCTTGCCCACAATGCCGCCAACCCCGCCACCTACTTCACTCTGCCGGTCGACCGGACCGTGGTGATGGGCACCCGCATCGAACTCTGAGAACGACCGGACGAACCGGAATAGTTCGACCTGAGGCGAAGTTACCGCGAGGAGAGGTGTCTGACTAAGGAGCAACGAATGAGGATCGGGATCATCGGCGCCGGGGCCATCGGCGGTACGTTGACACGCCGGCTGCGCGAACTCGGGCACGAGGTGCGGGTGGCGAACTCGCGTGCTCCCGAGACGCTGGCCGACCTCGCGGCGGAAACCGGCGCGACGCCGCTGTGGGCGGCCGAGGTGGCCAAGGATGCCGACCTGGTGATCGTCAGCATTCCGCAGAAGAACGTGCCCGACCTCGCGTCGGGAATCGTGGACGCACGTAAGCCGGACGCGCCGGTCATCGAGACCAACAACTACTACCCGCAACAGCGGGACGGCTACATCGAGGCCATCGAGCAGGGCCAGCCGGAAAGCGCCTGGGTCGCCGAGCATCTCGGCGCGCCGGTGTTCAAGGTGTTCAACGGGATCTTCTGGAAGCGCCTGCTGGCCGATGGCAAGCCGCGGGGCAGCGCGGGACGGATCGCACTGCCGATCGCCGGGGCGGACGGCGCGGGCAAGAAGATCGTGTTCGACCTGGTGGAAGATCTCGGCTTCGACGCCGTCGACGGCGGCACGATCGAGGAGTCCTGGCGGCAGCAGCCGGGAACTCCGGTCTACGGCAAGGACTACGGACCCGAGGACGCCCGCCGCGCGCTGGCCGAGGCCCCCACGGAACGACCGGCCGAGTTCCGCGCCGAACGCTGACCCCGTTCTCCCAGGGCCGCACCGTTGTCCAACGGTGCGGCCCTGAACAGCGGCCTGATCGACGATTCTCTTGGCCGGTCGGCTTTTCGGTCTCCGACTTGTTCGGTGGCTGCGGACAGTTGGGGCACGACCAGATATTCCCGAATCGCTGACGGCATCGGAAAATCCCGCTCCTTGGGCGGTTCGGTGTTCGGCGAAGGAGATCCGTTGCCGTCCCGCCCGGCCGGGGTTACGGTCGGCTGCGGCGGCGGTGGACAGGGCTCCCCCAGCCACCGGAACTGGCACGGCTCCCGGTGCTTGCGTGTCAGCCGAAATTCGGACTGGTTGGCAACAGAATGGGATTCGTCTGATGTCCGACGCATCAAAGGTGACCGAAAGCCGGCTGACGCCATGAAATTCCTGGTCATCACCCTGATCACGCATGTGCCGAACCCGATCACCGGCAGGAAGTCCTCGACCCGCGACCGGTTCCAGGAGGTACTGAACAGCGCGCTGCTCGCCGAGGAACTGGGGTTCGACGCCTTCGGGGTCGGCGAACGGCACGAGCGACCGTTCATCTCCTCGGCACCGCCGGTCGTGCTCAGTCACATCGCCGCGCTGACCTCGCGGATTCGGCTGTTCACCGCGGTCACCACGCTGAGCCTGCTCGACCCGGTCCGCGCCTATGAGGACTACGCGACCCTGGACAACCTTTCCGGCGGTCGGCTGGAGCTGATCATCGGCAAGGGCAACGGCACTGCCCAGCGCGAACTGTTCCACGTCACGGCCGAGGACCAGTGGGACCGCAACATCGAGGGCTACGAACTGTTCCGCGCGCTGTGGCGGCAGGACAGGGTGACCTGGTCGGGCCGGTTCCGGCCGGACCTCACCGAGGCCGAGGTGTGGCCGAAGCCGTTGCAGCAACCGATCCGGGTCTGGCACGGCAGCGCGACCAGCAGGGATTCCGTCGACCTCGCCGCCCGCTACGGCGATCCGCTGTTCTCGGCGAACGTCACCAACACGATCGAGCCCTATGCCGAACTGATCCGCTACTACCGGCGGCGGTGGGAGTTCTACGGCCACGATCCGGCCGACGCGGTGGTCGGCGCGGGCACGGCGGGTCTTTACGTGACACCGAAATCGCAGGACGCGATCGACACCTACCGCCCGCTGTTCGAGGCGAGTCACGCCCTCCAGCTCAAGCTGGGCCTGACGCCGGTGTTCGACACGGTCGAGGACTTCGCGGACCGCAGCTCCGCGCTGATCGGCAGCCCGGCTCAGGTCATCGACAAGGT
>CAJCJE010000949.1 GCA_903970565.1 Candidatus Melainabacteria bacterium
TCGGTGACCGAGCTGGCGGCCGGCTCCGGCCTGATCGGTCCGACGCTTTTCGATGCCTATTCCCGATTCCAGCCGCGCCCAGCGGCACTTTTCGCACTGTCAGTGGTTCGCCGGCCGACCTCGACCACGGCGACGCTGTTCGCCGGCGGCTACGTGGCCTCCGGCACCGGCACGCCGGACCGGTTGCCCTCGCCCTATCTGCCGGCGGGGCTGAGCCTGTTGGGGACCGAGGGTGCCGGCGAGGTGCAGACCCCGGTGACCGGCCGGGCCGCGCGGGCGCTGCGCCTGGGGGACCGGGTCTGGCTGCGGCATGCCAAGGCCGGCGAGCTGGCCGAGCGGTTCACCGAATATCACGTCATCGAGGGGGACCGGGTAGTCGCCACGGTGCCGACCTTCCGTGGCGAGGGCGTCAACTTCGGTTAGGCCGCGGGTTCACCGCAGGTGTCCGTCCGGGATCTCCGAACGGTCGGCCGCGAACCGCCGGCTGTCAGTCCAGATGCCCGGACAGGTAGGCCCGGACCACTCGTCTCGCCTCGGCGATCACCACGTCCTCGGTGAACAGCTTGCGTCGGAAGGCGAGGTTGAGGATGCCGTCGGCGATCTCCACCGCGACCGAGATCGGCAGCCGCAGCTCACCGAGATCCAGGTCGAACCGGCTGGTCAGCAGGCCGGCCAACCGGTCGGCGATCACCGTGTTGTTGTCGCGTTGGTCATCCATCAGCCGCAGGTCGACCACGTCGCCGAAGCGGATCTGGGTGAACCCCGGTACCTGTCGGTACATCGTCACGTAGGCGTCGAAGACCGTGTCGACCGCGTCCCACCAGTGATCCAGCTGGGCGGTGCCCATCCGGGTGGCGATCATCTCCATGAACTGGTCGAGGTTGCGCATGGTCAGGGCCTGCACCACCGCGCGTTTGTCGGGGAAGAACTGATACAGCGAGCCGACCGCGACACCGGCCCGCTCGGCGATCAGAGTGGTGGTGACGCCGTCGTAGCCGACCTCTTCGATGAGGTTGGCGCAAGCTTCAAGCATCCGCTCGACTCGTGCAGCGCTGCGCTGCTGGACAGGCCGGCGGCGAAGGGGGGTGCTGTTCGCGGGCAACGTGTCTCCTCTAGGGCGCGCTCTCCCATTAGTTTGCCTCGATTAGGGACGGACTACTTCCCCGTTGGGCGAAAAATCCGTAAGATCTGAATCGGTTTCACATTGTCTGGTGTTTCATTAGGCGGGCATATGACTGATCTTCGTACGTCAACCTTCCCGAAGGACTTTCTGTGGGGCGTGTCGACCTCCGCGTACCAGATCGAGGGAGCGGTCACCACTGACGGGCGAGGTCAGTCCGTATGGGACACCTTCTGCGCGACCGAGGGGAAAATAGCGGACGGATCATCCGGCGCTCTGGCCTGTGATCACTACCATCGCTATCCCGAGGACGTCGCACTCATGCGTGAGCTCGGCGTGCGGGCCTATCGGTTCTCAATCGCCTGGCCACGGATTCAGCCGGACGGGGTCGGCGCGGCCAATCGACATGGCCTCGACTTCTACGATCGGCTGCTCGACTCGCTCTGCGAGGCCGGGATCGCGCCCGTCTGCACGCTGTATCACTGGGACACGCCCCAGGCGATCGAGGACACCGGTGGCTGGTTGGCCAGGGACACCGCGGCGCGGTTCGCCGACTACGCCGCGATCCTCGGCGAGGCCTTCGTCGACCGGGTGCGGATGTGGATTCCGCTCAACGAGCCGACGGTGGAGACCCTCTACGGCTACGCGATCGGCGAATACGCCCCCGGCCGAACCCTGCTGTTCGACGCGCTGCCCGCCGCGCACCACCAGAACCTCGCCCACGGCCTCGCCGTCGGGGCCCTGCGCTCGGCCGGCGCCGAGCAGGTCGGGACCGCGAACAACCACTCGCCGATCTGGCCGAGGACCGCCTCCGCCGCCGATCGCGAGGCCGCGACCGTGCTGGACGCGCTGATCAACGGCCTGTACGCCGATCCGGTGCTGCTGGGCAGCTATCCGGAGTCGATGTGGCCCTACCTGCCCGAGGGCCATGCCGAGGACCTGCCCACCATCGCCGCGAAACTGGACTTCTACGGCGTCAACTACTACGAGCCGCAGGGCGTCGGCGCGCCCTCGCCGGGCAACCCGCTGCCCTTCGACCTCGCGCCGATCGAGGGCTGGCCACTGACCACCAACGGCTCGCCGATCGTCCCGTCCGGACTGTCCGAATTACTCCTGACCATGCGCGACCGTTACGGCGCCGCCCTGCCGCCGATCTACCTCACCGAGAACGGGTGCGGCGGGGATGATCGGCTCGATGCGGCGGGCGGCGTGCCCGACGCGCATCGGATCGAGTTCCTCACCGCCCATCTCGACGCGCTGAGCAGCGCGATCACGGCCGGAGTCGACGTGCGCGGCTATTTCGTGTGGTCCCTGCTGGACAACTTCGAGTGGTCGAAAGGCTACGGGCCCCGGTTCGGGCTGGTACATGTCGACTATTCGAGCCAAGTCCGCACACCGAAGGATTCCTACCGTTGGTATCAGAGCATGATCCGTAACGGCAGGTAGTCGCGAATTACTTTCTGTCGAAAAAACCGCTTATCGCCGCGATTGTTCGGCAGGTTTGAACTCGACCTGTTGGGGGACTCTCATTCCGGCGTCCTCCGCGCGTCGCGCGCACCGAATCTGGTGTAGACGGTTTCGGCAGCACGGGGAGTGGTCTGATCCGACCTCGTGCGCCCCGATCTCAGGACAACCGAACGTAATCGGCACGACCTGGTCGATGACCTCGGCCGGGCGAGACGCGGCGAGGGCGCCCGCTCGGCGGGCGCCCTCTACCGGTGGTGAAACCGCGGACCGGTGCCGGTCGGGGGTGAGAAGGCAGCAGCACCAGCCCGCGGGGGATCAGTTGTCCTGAGAACTCCGTCGCTCACCGGCAACATCAGCGGCCGGCGTCGGGCCCAGGTTCGTTCTCGTTCGGTTTTCGGGGCCGACGACCCGATTCGCGCAGGTCGGGGGACAGGCGAATCGGGCCGCCGGATAATGGCGTTTCCTCGCCCGAGCACAGAATCGGGGGTCGGTACGCGGGCGAGGGCGCCAGCTT
>CAJCJE010000950.1 GCA_903970565.1 Candidatus Melainabacteria bacterium
CGCCGCGATGATGCCGATGATCAGCCCGGTGTCGACACCGGAACCGCTGGCGTCCTGGGTGAGCGGGGTGGCCTGGTAGAAGCTCCAGTACCCGTTCTGGAACATGATCGACCCGCCGGGCTGCGGCTGCACGGTGAACGGCGCCCACCGGTCCGAGCGGTAGGCCTCCAGGTTGTCCTTGTACACCAGGGTGACCTCGGGCACCTGCTGGTAGAACACCTGCTCCATCTGCTTGACGATGCCGGCCCGCCTGGCCGGGTCCATTTCGGACAGTTGTTGGGCGTAGAGCGAGTCGTATTCGGCGTTGCAGAAGAAGGACTCGGTGGTGCCGCCGAGGCCCTGCGCGTCGGGCCGCTGCGCGCAGGTCTGGATGGACAGCACGTAGTCCGGGTCGGGGTCCACGCCGTAGCCGCTGAAGGCGAGGTCGAAGTCGCCGGCGTTGGTCAGGTCGTTGAGCTTGTCACTGGAGACCAGCTGGACGTTCACGCCGATGCCGACATCGGCCAGCCAGCCCTTGATGTACTGGGCCTCCTGGTTGTCCTGGACCTGGTCGGCGTCCCCGATCAGGGTCAGGTTCAGCGGTGTGCCGTCCTTGCCCATCCGGATTCCGCCCGCGCCGCGCGGATAGCCGGCGGCGTCCAGCGCGGCGTTCGCGGCACTCGGGTCGAACGAGCGCAGCTGGGAGCCGGTGGGCTGCCAGTGGTAGGTGGCGAACAGCGGCGGGATGTAGCTGGTGCCAGGTTGCGCGTAGCCGCCGTAGACACTCTTGGCGATCTCGGCCGGGTTGATCGCCTCGGCGATGGCCTGGCGGAGCTTGACGTCCTTGAGGTTGGGGTTGCCGTCACCGATCGGCGCGCCGGTGTTGGTCGCCGTACCGGAGTTGATGATCATGTCGACGAACCGGTTGCCCTCGGCCTGGTTGGTCGTGATGTTCTTGGTGCTCCTGAGCTTGTTGAACTGGGTCGGGGTGAGCCCGTTGAGCAGGTCGATATCGCCCTTGACCAGTGCCGCGTACGCGCCGTTGACGTCGTCGAAGTGCACGTACTGGAGTTCGTCGATCCTGGGCGCGCCGCGCCAGTAGTGCTTGTTCGCGGCCAGCGTGACGTACTGGCCCGCCTGATAGCCGGTGAGAACGAACGGCCCGCTGCCCACGACGGGATGACCGGGGGTGGGCAGGTTGGTGTAGGTGGCGATGTCGCTGACCTTGGACCAGATGTGCTGCGGCACGATCGGCACGTCCAGCGCGAGCATGGTGGCCTGCGGGGTCTTGGTCCTGATGACCAGGGTGGTGTTGTTCGGCGCGCTGACCGAGGCGAAGTTGGCCACGAAGTTGCCGTTCGCGGTGGCGGCGGCGGTGTTGGTCATCATCAGGTTGAACGTGTACGCGGCGTCGTGCGCGGTGATCGGCACCCCGTCGGACCAGGTGGCGCCGCTGCGAATGGTGAACGTCCAGGTGAGGCCGTCGGCCGAGTGGGCCCAGGAACTGGCCAGCGCCGGTACCGGCGCCTCGGTTCTGGCGTCATAGGTGGTCAGGAACTCATACATCATCCGGCCGATGTTGGAACTGGAGGAGAACACGGCCAGGAACGGGTTGAGGGTGTCGATGTCCTCGGTCAGGCCCACTCGCAGCACCGTCGGGGTGTCCGCGTGCGCCGGTACCGACAGGGCCGGCGCCAGCGCGGCGGAACCGGCCAGCGCCAGCACACCCGCCAGCACGAGAAGTCCGATTCGCCTGAGTATCATCTGCTGTCGTCACCTCACCGAGCGAAGTTTGTGAAGAAGTAACCATCAATCGATGGTAGAAGTCAATGACTGTCGGTCGATGACGTCAAGACGTAACGTAGACCCGTGCGGATCATGATCTCAGCCGACATGGAGGGCGCGACCGGAGTCACCTGGGCCGCCGATGTCGCCCCCGGCACCGAACAGTGGCAGCGGTTTCGCCGGATGTTCACCGGTGACGTCAACGCCTGCGTGAGCGGGCTGTTCGCCGGCGGCGCGGTCGACGTGCTCGTCAACGAGGCGCACGACTCGCAGCGCAACCTCCTGCTGGAAGACCTCGACGTGCGGGCCAGGATGCTGACCGGCCGGCACAAGCCGCTGTCGATGATGCAGGGCATCGACGGCGACGTCGACGGCGTGGTCTTCCTCGGCTATCACGCCGGTGCCGGCTGCGACGGCGTGCTCGCGCACACCTATCTCGCCAACTCGATCACCGGTGTCTGGCTGGATGGCACCCCGGCCAGCGAGGGCCGGCTCAACGCGGCGCTGGCGGCCGAGTACGGCGTCCCGGTCATCTCCGTCACCGGGGACGACCGGGCCTGCGCGGACGCCGCCGAGTACGCCCCGGACTCGCACCGGGTCGCGGTCAAGGAGTGCGTCAGCCGGTACGCGGCGATCTGCACCCCGCCGGAGCGGACCGCGGCCTGGATCTCCGGCGCGGCGCGGGCGGCGACGGCGTTGGCCGGCCGGGGCGAGCCGGCGGTCGGTCCGCACCGGATCGAGGTCGAGTTCGACGCGACCCACCTCGCCCAGGCCGCGGCCGTGGTGCCGACGGTCGAACAGGTGGCCATCCGTAGGGTGGGCTTCGACGCGGTGAACATGACCGAAGCGATGAAGGCGTTCAAGGTGGTTACCGCAATCGCCTCGGGCGCCGTGGAGGGTATCTATGGCTGACGGTGTCTCGACCGAATCCCTGACCGATTCCCCAGCCCTGCGCGAGGACGGCGACGACCTGGTCGTCTCGTTGTGCAGCCGGCTGATCTCCTTCGACACCACCAATCGGGGCAACGGTGACGCCGAGGGCGAGCGCGAGGCGGCCGAGTTCGTCGCGGCGCGACTGGCCGATGCCGGCGTCGAAGCCCGCCTGCTGGAACGCAGCCCGCGCCGCACCAATGTGCTGGCCCGCATCCCCGGCAGCGACCCCACCCTGCCCGCCGTGCTGATCCAGGGCCACCTCGACGTGGTGCCGGCCGATGCGAGCGAATGGTCGTTCGACCCGTTCTCCGGTGAGGTCCGCGACGGTTACATCCTCGGCCGGGGCGCCACCGACATGAAGGACACCGTCGCCTCGACGCTGGCCACCGTGCACCGGTGGGCCGCCGAGGGCCGCCGGCCGCGCCGCGACGTGGTGCTCGCGTTCGTCGCCGACGAGGAGGACAAGGGCGAGGACGGCGCGCACTGGCTGGTCGAGGAGCACACCGACTACTTCACCGGGATCGCGGCGGCGATCGGCGAGTCCGGTGGGTTCACCCACAACGTCGGCGACCTGCGTATCTACCCGATCGGCGCGGCCGAACGCGGTACCGCGCACCTGCGGCTGACCGCGAAGGGCCGCGCCGGACACGCCTCCCGGCCCAATGCCGACAATCCGGTGACCCGACTGGTCGGCGCGCTGAACCGGATCGCCGAGTATCGTTGGCCGGTACACCTGACCCCGGCCGTGACCGCCTACATCGAGGGCACCGGCGCGGCGTTGGGCATCGAGGTCGACCTGAGCAGTGAGGCCGCCGTCGACGCGACGCTGGCCCGCCTCGGCGCCGCGGCGAGCCTGGCCGAGGCGACCGTGCGGCCCACCACCACCCCGACCGTGCTCAGCGCCGGCTACAAGGTGAACGTCATTCCGGGCCAGGCCGTGGCCGAGGTCGACGTCCGCACGCTGCCCGGTGGCGAGGACGAGGTGCTCGCCCAACTCGACCGGCTGATCGGGCCGGGGATCGAGCGGGAGTTCATCGCCTGCCAGCCACCGGTGTCCGCGCCGATCGACTCCTCCTGGTTCACCGCGCTGGCCGACGCGCTGCGCGCGGAGGACCCGGCCGCCGTCGTGGTGCCCTACTGCATGGGCGGCGGCACGGACGCCAAGGCGTTCGCCCCGCTGGGCATCGACTGCTACGGCTTCGCCCCGGTCTTCGTCCCGCCGGACTATCCCTACCGCGCGATGGCGCACGCCGTCGACGAGCGAATCCCGGTGGCCGGCCTACGCTTCGCCGATCGCGTGCTGGATCGTTTCCTGTCCACCTGCTGATCGTCGCGACTCCGGACTCGGCCGGCCAGGGGAAGATCGCGCCGGCTACCAGCAGGCCGAGTCCGGCGATGCCGCTGGCCACCGGACGACATGCACCGATGCCCGGCGGTCACGCAGGCGCTGCCAGTCCTCGGGCAGCGTCGAGATCGTCCACGACCTGATCCGTTTGGCGATCGGCACCTCGATCATCAGGGTCACCAGCAGAGCGACCACGAACAGGGCCAGTCCGGCCAACGTCAGCCAGAAGGTCCCCGGCCGATTTCCGTTGGCCAGCAACAGAACCGGAACGATCGAGGCCAGGGTGACGGGCATCAGGGCGGTCATCAGCGATTCCAGGTTGACGTTCAGCCGGCAGCCGACGGCGAGAAAGGCTTCCGGGCGAACGTGGCGACCGATCTGGTCAGCCCACCCACGGCCCCCAGAACACGCCGGTTGCCAAGGCGGACAACACGATACTGACGAGTCGGTCATCGGCCCCCCAGCGGTAGATCTCCAGCAACGCTGGGGTCGCGACAAGTTTACGGTCACTGCATCTTCACGACCATCTCACGGCCCTCTGCACGGCCGGCGCAGCACGAGACCCGGAAGGGCTCAGCGGTCGCGGAAGGTCTCGATGCCGGCGCCGAGCAGATTGAGGCGTTCGGCGAGCTGCTCGTAGCCACGGTTGATGACGTAGACGTTGCGCAGTACCGAGGTTCCCTTGGCCGCGAGCATGGCCAGCAGCACGACGACGGCCGGGCGCAGCGCGGGTGGGCAGATGACCTCGGTGCCGGACCAGTGGGTCGGGCCCTCGACGTAGACGCGGTGCGGATCGAGGAGGGTGACCTTGGCGCCGAGTTTGGTCAGCTCGGTCAGGTAGAGCGCGCGGTTCTCGTACACCCAGTCGTGGATGAGGGTCGAACCGGTCGCGGTGGCCGCGATTAGCGCGAAGAACGGCAGGTTGTCGATGTTCAGGCCGGGAAAGGGCATCGGATGGATCTTGTCCCTCGGCGCGCGCAGCAAACCGGGCCGCACGGTCAGGTCGACCAGCCGGGTTCGGCCGTTGACGGCCGGGTATTCCGGGGTGCGGTCGTAGTCGAGGCCCATTTCCTCCAGGAGCGCGAGTTCGATCTCCAGGAATTCGATCGGCACCCGGCAGATGGTGATCTCGGAGTTGGTCACGATCGCCGCGGTGAGCAGGCTCATCGCCTCGATCGGGTCCTCCGACGGCGCGTAGTCGACGTCGCGGTGCAGATCGGGCACGCCGTGCACCACCAGCGTGGTGGTGCCGATGCCCTCGATCCGGACGCCGAGTTCGGTGAGGAAGAAGCACAGGTCCTGGACCATGTAGTTCGGGCTGGCGTTGCGGATGGTGGTGACGCCCGCGCAGCGGGCGGCGGCGAGCAGCGCGTTCTCGGTGACGGTGTCGCCGCGTTCGGTGAGCACGATCGGCCTGCTCGGCGCGGCGTCGCGGTCCACGACGGCGTGGTAGCTGCCGTCGGTGGCCTTCACCTCGAGACCGAAGGGACGCAGCGCGCTCAGGTGCGGTTCGACGGTGCGGGTGCCCAGCGCGCAGCCGCCGGCATAGGGCAGGTCGAAGGCGTCGTGGGAGTGCAGCAGCGGACCGAGGAGCATGATGATGCTGCGCGTGCGCCGGGCGGCCTCGACGTCCATGCCACTGAGGTCGATTCGCTCGGGGGTGATCAGTTCGAGGTCGTTGTCGGCGTTGAGCCAGCGAACCCGCACGCCGATGCTGGTCAGCACCTCCAGGATGCGGTTGACCTCCTCGATCCTGGCCAGCTTGCGCAGGACGGTGCGCCCGGAGTTCAGCAGCGCCGCGCACAGCAGCGCCACGCCCGCGTTCTTGCTGGTCTTGACGCTGATGCTGCCGGAGAGCCGTCGTCCGCCGACGACCCGCAGGTGCATCGGGCCGGGGCGGCCGAGGGAGACGATCTCCGAGTTCAGCGCGGCGCTGACCCGGCTGAGCATTTCCAGGCTGAGGTTCTGGTTGCCGCGTTCGATCCGGTTGATCGCGCTCTGGCTGGTGCCGATTGCGTCGGCGAGTTGGATCTGGGTCCAGCGGTGGTGCTTGCGCGCGTCGCGAACCAGGCCGCCGATTCGGCGCAGGTACTCCCCGAACTCATCGTTCCCGTCAACCATACCGGGGACGATATCTCACAGATGACGTTGAATAGTCCGCGACTCGCCCACTTCCCCGACCAGAATCGGTCAACTGGCCACGCCGCATACTTCACATGATGTTGGACGGGTTCAGATGAACAGGGTGCTGACCGACTCGCCGTTGTGGATGCGCCGGACCGCCTCGGCGAGCATCGACGCGACCGACAGCACGGTCAGCTTGGGTGAGCGCTCCGCCGCCGGGATCGGCACCGTGTTCGTGCAGACGATCTCCAGCACGTCCGGCCGGCCGCCGATCCGGTCGATCGCGCCGTCGGCGAACAGGCCGTGCGTGCAGGCCACCCGGACCGAGTTGACCCCGCGTTCGCCGAGTCGGTCGAGCAGTTCGAGCACGGTGCTGCCGCGGGCGATCTCGTCGTCCAGGACGATCACGTCCCTGCCGGCGACCTCGCCGATGACCGAGGTGATGCTGACCTTGTGGTCGTTGATCCGCTGTTTGGCACCGACCGCGACCGGCACGCCCAGCAGCCGGGCGAAGTCGGCGGCGTCCTTGGCGTTGCCGAGATCCGGGGAGACCACCACGGCGTTGCTCAGGTCGTAGTGGCGGAAGTGCGCGGCGAGTTGGCGCAGCGCGTGCAGGTGGTCGACGGGAATGTTGAAGAAACCGTGCACCTGCGGGGAATGCAGGGTCATCGTCAGTACCCAGCCGGCACCCG
>CAJCJE010000951.1 GCA_903970565.1 Candidatus Melainabacteria bacterium
CTCGGCGATCGCCCTGGTGATGCCCTGGTCGACGGCGCTCGCCTCGGCCGGGCCCGCGCTGCCTGCCGCGTAGTACAGCTCGTAGTGCTCGCCCCTGACCTCGTCGGTGACCGGAACACACGCCAGGTCGAGGTCGGGCAGGCGGGCCGCGACGACCTGCTCGACCAGGTCGAGGTCGCAGCGGATGCCGTTGACCTTGACCAGCCTGCTGGTCCGGCCGAGGAACTGGAAGTGCCGGTCGTCGACGCGGCGGATCAGGTCGGTGGATTCCCAGGACTCGGGGATCTCGGCCTCCTCGGCGCGGCGCGCCAGGCGGGGGCTGCTGATCCGCAGCAGTCGCCCGGCGGCCGAGGCCCCGGTGGCGTCGGCCGGGTCGGCCGGGTCGGCCGGGTCGATCGCGTCGATCGCGTCGGCCGGGTTCGGGGGCAGCAGTTCGACGTCGGGCAACAGCGTCCACGGCCGGTCATCCGGCGTCGGCGACAGGTCGCGGACGGCGACCCCGCCGGTCTCGGTGCTGCCGAAGATCTCCACGGCGCGGAAGTTTGCCCCGGCCAGCCTGCCGACCACCCCGCGTGCCGAGAGCGGGACCGGGCCGGTGCCGTGCAGCGCGACCGCGCCGGGCAGTTCGGCGATCCGCGCGGCGAGGGCACGCAGCAGCGGCCAGCTCGCCGGCACGCAGACGAACAGGGTGCGCAGCCCCGGTTGCAGGATCGGTGGCGTGGTCGGCTCCCGCCAGGCGTCCACCACCGGAATCCGTCGCCAGGCCGGCAGTTCCCGGCCGAACAGCCGGCCGAAGAGGTGCTCCGGCGGCGCGAAGCAGACCACCTGGTCTATCGCGCCGAACGCAGCCGCCGACACCACCGCCACCTCGGCGCGCAGCTGCTGCCGAGTACGCAACCAGCGCACCGGCGGGCCGGTGCTGCCCGAGGTGCTGAACTCGATCAGGCCGTCCCGCACCATCGCAGTCGGCTCAGGCCGTGTTGGCGGTTCTGCCGAGGAAGTGCTTGGTGAATTCGAGGAACGTGTTCAGCGCCGGGTTCACGTTGTCCCGCCGCCACACCATGCCCATCGGGACCTTGGTCGGCGAACGGAAGCGCTTGAACACCACACCGGGCATTTTCAGCATGTCAGCGGCGGAGTCGGTGATCAGACTGATACCCGTGCCCTCGGCGACCGCGGCTATCATGTGCGGCTCGTCGGACTCGATGCGCACGATCTCCGGTCGTCGTTCCGGCCCGTACACCACGTTGAGGATCGACTGCCACAGACCGCCCGCCTCCCGCGTGAAGAACACCAGCGGTTCGTCGATGAAGTCGGCGGTGGTGACCGAGGTCGCGGTGGCGAGCCGGTGATCGGCCGGCACGGCGAGGACGACGGAGTCGTGGCCGATGGTCTCGCTGTCCAGGTCGTCGCCGATCGTCAGCGGCGGCCGGACGAAGCCCAGATCGATCTCGCGGCCCTCGACATGGGAGATGTTGAGGCTGGAGAAACCGTTGCGTACCTTGATTTCCACCTGTGGATAGGCGTTGCGGAACGCCGAGACCATCGAGAACGGCAGCCCGACCCCGGCCGAACGGGTGTGGCCGATCTCCAGCGTGCCGTTGTTGTGCTCGGCGAGCGAGTTCGCGAGTTTGGTCACGTCGCTGGCGTGTTCGAGTAGCTTCAGCGCCTCCGGCAGCAGCGCCTCACCGGCCGGGGTCAGGGTGACCCGCTGCCGGTCGCGCTCGAATACCGGGAACCCGAGCTGACGCTCGAATGCCTTGATGCCCTGCGACAGACCCGGTTGGGTAATGTGCAGGACTTTGGCCGCCTTGCCGAAGTTCAACTCATGCGCCAAAGTGACAAAATAGCGCAGACTACGAAGCTCCACCAGTCAATTCCTTCCTCGTCCGCCTCTGCAACGAGAAAACGTTCAGGTGCACGCACCGCCGACCTGGTGACAAAGCTGTCGTGCTCGCGCAATCCGATGATCGGCCTCCGTCAATCATCGCCTGTACCCAGTAGGCAAAGCTTACCCTGTCCGGCTGCGCTCGGCGATAGTCATGTTGGCCAGGGGATTTCCCGGCGTGCCGCAGGCGCCCACCGGCCGTCGCCGTACGACGCGGCGCGTGGTCGACATGGGCCGGACCAGCGACGGCGGACCGGAATCGCCTACTTCGGATATCGCGGCGTAATGACAACATGACGATAGTTTTGCCGCCGCTAATCGCGCGACATCGACCGAAACCTCGGAAACAATCTGGCTACAATTGCCCGCACAAGCAGTTCACCGGGGAGTTCTTAAGCGTCTCTAAGCGCGCGATGAACCGACGGAGTCCGAGGCACCCACCGAGGCCAGCAGCGCGTCCACCGTGGCCACCGGGGACGGGGCCGGGTCCTGGTCGGCGCCGCTGAGATAGTGCTTGGCGATGCTGCGGTTGTAGCGGGTGAACATCTCGCCGAGGGTGCGCAGATCATCCTCGGTCCAGTCGGCGAGCAGTTCCTCCGTCCCCGTCCTGCGCTGCGCGCGGGTGGTGTTCATCCTGGCGAAACCGGTCTCGGTCGGCGAGATGATGCTGCGCCGCCGGTCCGTCGCGGCCGGGGTGCGCTCGATCAGGCCCTTCGCGGCCATCGCGGCGACCTGCCGGCCCGCCGTCGACGGGTCGAGGCCGAGCGCGGCGGCCAGCCCGCAGATGTCGGAGGGGCCGACCGCGTCCAGGGTGCGCAGCAGCAGGTACTCGGCGCGGTCGAGGCCGGCGTAGATCGTGGTGCGGCGGCGGAGCAGTTCGAAGTTGCGCACCAGCACCGCCGAGGCCACCTCGATGACCTCCACCGCGTCCGAACCGAGGCCGTCGGTCCCCAGGCCCTCCGGCCGCCGAACTTCGCCCGCCGGCCCTGCCGAACCGTGACTTCCCGAACCCCGGTTCTCCATTCCTGGGGAAGCGCTCACCCCAGCACCGTGTGTGAGCTGCGGAGATTCGGACCTGACCATCAACGCTCCCAATACCGGTACGATACCTGCTATTATCGGTATCATACCTCCTTTCCACGAACGAAAGCGGTGGGACGTGCGCGTGCCGGGCTGGTTACCGGAATTCTGGGATCGAGTGGTGGCCAGTGATCCCGGCCTCGCCCGACTGCGGATGGCCGGCTCCGGCGCGGTCGGCGTGGCCAGCACCCTCGGCGTCGAATACCTGTTCGCGACCCTGACCTCGGCCGGCGCCGAGGGCACCCTGATCGCGATGCTGCTCGGCGCGGTCGTCGCGATGATGGGCTCGATGGCGCTGACCGACACCGGGGCGCTGATCAAGGCGCGCACCGCGGTGTTCTTCCCGGTCGCGGTCGGCATCGGCATGGTGGTCGGGGTCCTCGTCGGTGGCAGCGCCGATCTGATGCTCAGCGTGTTCGTGCTGGTGATGTTCGCCGCGGTGTTCGTCCGCCGGTTCGGGGTGTCGTTCTTCTTCTACGGCTTCATGACCTGGATGGGCTACTTCTTCGCCGCGTTCCTGCACGCCACGATGGCCATGCTGCCGTCGCTGATGGCCGCCGTGCTGGTCAGTTCGGTGTGGGTGCTGTTGTTGTCGATCACCGTGCTGCGCACCAATCCGCACCGCACGCTGCGCCGGATCGTGCGCGCGTTCGACGCGCGGGCGAGGGCGGTGGCGCGGGCCGGCGCCGAACTGCTCGGCCAGTCCACCAGCACCCCACGTGCCCGGCGCAGGCTGCGCGCGCAGCAGACGCGCCTGGCCGAGGTCGCGCTGATGGTCGAGGCCTGGTCGGCCGATCCGGCGGCCCTGCCGGCCGACTGGTCGGCGGCGGCGCTGCGGCGGCGGCTGATCGACGCGCAACAGGCGGTCGACGGCCTGGCCGCGTCGGCGGAGGCGCTGGCCGGCTGCGGGCAGCCGCTGCGGGCGCAGGCCCTTGCGGTGCTGGACCGGCTGGCCCGGCGCGATGACCTCGGCGCCAACCGCGCCGCCTACGCACTGGCCGAGGCCGCCGAAGCGGCGGAGGAAGCCGCCGGTGGGGACAGCGCGGAGAACACGGCGCAGCCGGAGTCGGAGTCGGCGAGCAGTGGATGGTGGCCGGCGCGGCATCTCGCGGTCGCCGCGCTGGAGTTCGTGGCGCTGGCCCGGCGGGCCGAGCAGCTGGCGAGCGAACTGGCCGGCAACGACGAGTTCGAGCCGGCCGTCACGTTGGCGATGGGCAACCTGCCCGGCGCCCCCTCGGTGGCCATCGGGGTCGCGGCTCGCGGCGGCCGGTGGAATCCGTTGGCGCGGATGGACCTGACGACCCGGCAGGCCATTCAGGTCGCCATCGCCGGCGCGCTGGCGATCGTCGCGGGCCGGGAACTGTCCGAGACGCGCTACTACTGGGCGGTCATCGCCGCGTTCGTGATGTTCACCGGCACCGGTACCCGCGCGGAGACCGCGCTCAAGGGCTTCAACCGGGTGCTCGGCACGCTGGTCGGGCTGTTCGCCTCGATCGGACTGGTCGACCTCACCGCCGGGCACACGAACTGGGTGCTGGTGGTGATCGTGGGCAGTATCTTCTGCGGCTTCTACCTGATGCGGCTGTCCTACGCCTACATGATCTTCTTCATCACCATCATGGTCGGCCAGCTCTACAGCGTGCTGCACGAGTTCTCCAACGGTTTCCTGGTGCTGCGGCTGGAGGAGACCTCGATCGGCGCGGTGATCGGTTTAGTGGTCGCGCTGGTCGTCGTTCCGCTGAGTACCCGTGACACCGTGCGCACCGCCCGCGACGAACTGCTGACCGAACTGGCCGACCTGCTCGACCGGGCCGCGCGCTACCTCGACGAGCCGACCGCCCCCTCGGCCGCCCTGCTCGACCAGGCCGCCCGTGGCCTCGACGATCGGGTGCGCCGCCTGGTGCTGGTGGCCAAGCCGCTGACCCGGCCGCTGGTGTGGGGCAACAGCCCGCCGCAC
>CAJCJE010000952.1 GCA_903970565.1 Candidatus Melainabacteria bacterium
GCTGGTGGTCACGATGGTCAACGCGATGAACTTCGTCGACGGCCTCGACGGCCTCGCCGCCGGGATCGGCCTGATCGCCGCGGCGGCCACCTGCGCCTACTCGTTGGTACTGCTCAACGGGACCGGCGGCAGTGTGCTCAGCTATCCGCCGGCACTGATCGCCGCGACGCTGGCCGGTGCCTGCCTCGGCTTCCTGCCGCACAATTTCCAGCCGGCCCGGATATTCATGGGCGATTCCGGTTCCATGCTGATCGGCCTGATGTTGGCCGCCGCGAGCATCTCCGCCTCCGGCAAGATCAACCTCAACCAGACCGGACCACGCAACGAGTTGGCCCTGCTCTCGCCGTTGCTGGTCGTCGCGGCCGTGCTGTTCGTACCGTTGCTGGACCTGCTGATGGCCATCGTGCGGCGCACCCGGCGCGGGGTCAGCCTGTCCGCGGCCGACAAGTTGCACCTGCACCACCGGATGCTGGAGATCGGCCACTCGCAGCGCCGCGCGGTGCTGTTGATCTACTTGTGGGCCGGGGTGATCGCCTTCGGCGCGGTCGCGCTGACCGTGTTCAACGGTTACGTGGTCACCCTCGGCATCGTCATCGGTCTGGTACTCGCGCTCGCGGTGTCTACGATTCCCTGGTTGCGCGACGTTCGGCGGACCAACAGCGAGACCTGATCCACTTCGACCGAGGGTTCGTCCCCAGCGGCGCAGCTCACGGTCTCTGAATCGATTACTTGATCGTGTCGAACAGGAGTGTCCACATCGTTAGTTGATCTTGAAACTCCGGGTTGTCCCCGTTGTCCGACCGAGCAGTACGGGCGTCTCGCTAGGGCTGATAAGGTTTCCGTGAGCCAGGGAACGACACGGGAGGTCTACGGTGACCGCGCCGCGCTGCGACACAGCACGGTCAGTCCTGTGGACACTGCCGCCCGGCCGCCCGTTCTCCTCGGTGGATATCCGAACGGCGGTATCCGCGAACCCCCTGATGGTGGGCATGGTGTCCGTTTTACCGTGTGGTAGCGTTCGGACATCTCCCGACAACACGGGGGATAGTCTTCTGTGCCCGTCACAGACCAGGATCGTGGCGTTGGGTTACCCGTCGCCGTCATATCGACGAGGAGTTGCCTTTGAGTGATCGTCGCGTGCAGGCCGTGAACCCCCGGTAGGCGGGACGTGCCCAACAAGCCACCGAGCCCGTGGACTCTGGTCGGGGTCGGTTCGGCAATGGCAACGTCAGTGGCCGGCGGACTGATACTGGGTTTCTTCGTCGACAAACGCGAACTCACCCTACCGCTGTTTACCTTCGTCGGTCTGGCAGTCGGCATAGTTGTCGCCTGCCTTTACGCATACGCAAGATTCCGGAAGTTCTGGTCCTGATCGAGATCCCCTCATCGAGATCGCGAGGTTTCCAGTCGTGTCAGCATTGCAGTCCGCCGCGTCGAACGTTCCGGCGTCGACGGTGATGAGCCTTCGCCGCCCAGTGATCATCAGTGTCATCGTGGGCGTGGTCGGCCTGGTTGCCTGTGTGCTGCTCGGACACCCGGTGATGGGCATTCTCGGCGTGATCGGTCTCGGTCTCGGCCTGTTCAACGGGCGGATGCTGCAACGCGCCACGGTGAAGGCGATCTCCGGGGACAACCCGACGAAGCGCGCGATGATCGGTTCCTCGGCCCAGCGCCTCATGACGATCACTCTGATCGCGCTCGCCCTCGGCTTCTTCGTTCGACCTGACGGCCTCGGCGTCTTCGTCGGCCTCGCGGTTTACCAGCTCATCAACATCGCCCACACCGCGGCACCGGTGGTAAAGGAGCTTCGCACCCGATGACCGGACACGTCATGGCCGTCTCGATCAACCCTGGGGAACACACCCAGTTCGAGTTCATCGGCATGACCTTCAACTCCGACACCATCATCTCCACGCTCGTCGCGGCGGTGATCGTGCTGGCACTTGCCTTCCTGTTGCGGGCCAAGGTCACCCAGGCGGTGCCCAACGGCCTGCAACTGGGTTTCGAGACAGTCACCAAGTTCCTCGCGACCCAGGTCGAGGGCATGATCGGCCGCAAGGTCGCGCCGTACCTGATCCCGCTGGCCCTGTCGTTGTTCACCTTCATCCTGGCCTGTGACTGGCTGTCGGTGCTGCCGGCGCACATCGGCGGCCACGACTACCTTCCGCCGCCGACCGCCGACGTCAACCTGGTCTATCCGTTGGCGCTGCTGGTCTTCGTCTGGCGGCACGTCGCCGGCGCGCGGCGCCACGGCGGCCCCGGCAAGCAGTTGGTGTTCGTCCTCAAGGGACACATGCCGGCCTTCGCCCCGATGTGGGTGATCGAGGAGATCAGTGGCGTCGTCTCGCACGCCCTGCGGCTGTTCGGCAACCTGTTCGCCGGTGGTCTGATGATCGAGGTCATCGGCGCGCTGCTGCCCCCCTACGTCGGCTGGGCGCTCAACGGTGGCTGGAAGCTGTTCGACATGTTCATCGGTCTCATCCAGGCGTTCATCTTCGCGCTGTTGACGATCATCTACTTCAGCCAGGCGCTGGAGATTCGGGAGGATCACTGATCGTCCCCCAGCGCGGGGCAGCCAAGATCGGTGAGTATTTCGAACCGACTGTTCGGTCGGCGTTGTCAGGACTTTTTCGTAAGGAACACCGTAAGGGAGAGTCAGAGTCATGGCGGTTGACATTGGTCAGGCGATCGAGACGGCCGGCGCCTACGTTGGTGGCGGTCTCGTACTCGGCGGCGGTGCGGCCGGCGCCAGCATCGGTGACGGTCTGGCTGGTAGCCAGCTCGTCGCCGGTGTCGCCCGGCAGCCGGAAGCACAGGGTCGGTTGTTCGTCCCGTTCTTCCTCACCATCGCCTTCGCCGAGGGCACCTACTTCATCAACGTTGCGTTCGCGGCCATCCTGTTGTTCTCGTTCGCCAAGTAACGCGGCATCATCATGACGACGACAGATCTGGCCGCCAGCAACAACATCCTGTTGCCCAACGGGACGTTCTTCGTTGAGCTGATCATCTTCCTGGTCATGTTGTTCGTGATTTCGCGCTTTGTGTATCCGCCCCTGCGGGACGCGCTGCAAAAGCGTGAGGACACCATCCGCCAGACGGCGGAGGACAGTCAGAACGCGACCAAGAAGCTGGCCGCCGCTCAGGAGCGTTACCAGAAGTCCCTGGCGGAGGCTCGCACCGAGTCGAGCAAGGTTCGGGAAGAGGCCAGGGCCGAGGGCACCAAGGTGCTCAACGAGTTCCGCGAGCAGGCGCATCAGGAGATCAACCTGATCCAGCAGCGCGGCGCGGCGGACCTGGCGGTCCAGCGCGCCCAGGCGGTGCGGGAGCTGCGTGGGCACGTCGGGGAGTTCGCGACCACACTGGCCAGCCGCGTCGTTCGGACGCAGCTGGTGAGCAATGCCGCGACCACCGCCGCGTTCTTCGACGAGCTGGATGCCGAGGGAGAGGTCTGATGGACGTCAGTTCGACAATCATCGAGCTCGTCGGCTTCGTCGTTGTCGTCGTCGTGCTCTGGCGTTATGTGGCGCCGCGCATCCGTACGGCAACGCGGGGCCAGCAGGACCTGATCCGGGCGCAGATCAAGGCCAGCGAGAAGGCGTCGGCGCTGTTGGCCGAAGCCCAGCGCAAGTACTCCGACGCGGTCGCGGAGGCGCGCGTCGAGTCGGCCAAGATCCGCGACGGTGCTCGGGCGGACGCCCAGCGCATCGTGGTGGAGATGCGCGAGCAGGCCGAGCGCGAGGTGGCCAGGATCAAGCAGCGCGGCGAGGATGACCTCGTCTCGCAGCGCCAGCAGGTCATCCGGGAGCTGCGCGGCCGGATCGGCCAGCTCTCCGTCGACCTCGCCGGCCGGTTGGTCACCGAGCACCTGTCCACCGAAGCGCAGCGCGCGCAGACCGTGGACCGGCTGCTGGACGAACTCGCCGACATGTCGGCTCGGGACGAAGCCGCCGTTGCCGGTGGCAGCAGCAAGGGAGACACGTGATGCAGGCGGCGAGCAGGGAAGCGCTCGGCGCGGCGCGGGACCGGCTGGAGGAGGTTGTCTCCTCAGCCGGTGTCGATGATCTGCGGGCTCTGTCCGACGAGCTGTTCAGCGTGCTGGACGTGCTCACCACCGAGCGGGTTCTGCGTCGCCACCTCGCCGACGCCAGTACCGAACCGGCCGCGCGTGAGCAGCTGGTGGACACCCTCTTCGGCGGCAAGATCGGCCAGCAGGCGCAGGCCGTGCTGACCGGCCTGGCCGGCAGCCGTTGGTCGGTCTCGACCGATCTGCTCGACGCGCTGGAGCAGCTGGCCAGGGAAGTCGCCCTGGCCACCGCGCAGCGCGAGGACGCGATCGAGGACGTCGAGGACGAACTGTTCCGGTTCGGCCGCATCCTGGATGCCAACCCGGCACTGCACGAGGCGCTGTCCAACGGCAACAACCCGGTCGCCGGGCGCGTCGAACTGCTGGACGGGCTGATCGGCGCCAAGGTGCACCCGGTGACCCGGCTGCTGCTCGACCAGGCGGTTCGGTTGCCGAGGACGGCTAGCCTTGAGGTAGTGGTCGGCAAGCTGGCCGAGCTGGCCGCCGCCCGGCGCAACCGCTCGGTCGCGCATGTGCTCTCGGCCAGCGCGCTGACCGCCGAGCAGGAACAGCGACTGGCCCGGATTCTCGCGGAGATCTTCGGCCGGGAGATGTCCGTGCAGGTCGAGATCGACCCGGAGTTGCTCGGTGGCCTGGTGATCAGGGTCGGCGACGAGGTGATCGACGGCAGCATCGCCGCGCGGCTGAACAAGGCGCGCGAGGAACTGCCCAACTAACGCCGCCGACGCGCGGCCTGGCAACGGGCCGACGCGCGGCCCCCACATACGACAAGAGCAGAACTGATCGAGAGCAGGGACCGAATAGCCATGGCGGAGCTGACGATCTCGTCGGACGAGATCCGGAGTGCGATCGAGACCTACGTCTCCACCTTCTCGCCCGAGACAGCACGGGAAGAAGTCGGCGTCGTCGCCGACACCGGTGACGGCATCGCGCACGTCGAGGGCCTTCCCTCGGCGATGACCAATGAGTTGCTGGAATTCCCCGGCGGCGTGCTCGGCGTCGCGCTGAACCTCGACGTTCGCGAGATCGGCACGGTCATTCTCGGTGACTACGAGCACATCGAGGAGGGCCAGGAGGTCAAGCGGACCGGCCGAGTGCTCTCGGTGCCGGTCGGCGACGGCTTCCTCGGCCGGGTCGTCGACCCGCTGGGCAACCCGATCGACGGCCTCGGTGACATCGTCGCCGACGACCAGCGCGTGCTGGAACTACAGGCGCCGTCGGTGATGAACCGGCAGCCGGTGAAAGAGCCGCTACAGACCGGTATCAAGGCCATCGACTCGCAGACCCCGATCGGCCGGGGCCAGCGTCAGCTGATCATCGGCGACCGCAAGACCGGCAAGACCGCGGTCTGCATCGACACCATCCTCAACCAGAAGTCCGCCTGGGCCTCCGGCGACCCCAAGCAGCAGGTCCGCTGCGTGTACGTCGCCATCGGCCAGAAGGGCTCGACCATCGCGGGCGTCAAGACCGCGCTGGAAGAGGCGGGCGCGCTGGAGTACACCACCATCGTCGCCGCCCCGGCCTCGGACTCCGCCGGCTTCAAGTGGCTGGCCCCCTACACCGGTTCGGCCATCGGCAAGCACTGGATGTACCAGGGCAAGCACGTGCTGATCGTGTTCGACGACCTCACCAAGCAGGCCGAGGCCTACCGCGCGATCTCGCTGCTGCTGCGTCGCCCGCCGGGCCGCGAGGCCTACCCCGGTGACGTCTTCTACCTGCATTCCCGTCTGCTGGAGCGCTGCGCGAAGCTCTCCGACGAACTCGGCGCCGGCTCGATGACCGGTCTGCCGATCATCGAGACCAAGGCCAACGACGTGTCGGCCTACATCCCGACGAACGTCATCTCCATCACCGACGGCCAGTGCTTCCTGGAGTCGGACCTGTTCAACCAGGGTGTCCGGCCCGCGGTCAACACCGGTATCTCGGTCTCCCGAGTCGGCGGTTCCGCGCAGATCAAGGCGATGCGCAAGGTCGCCGGCTCGCTGCGGCTGGACCTCTCGCAGTACCGCGAACTGGAGGCCTTCACCGCGTTCGCCTCCGACCTCGACGCGATCTCCAAGGCCCAGCTCGACCGTGGCGCGCGGCTGGTGGAACTGCTCAAGCAGCCGCAGTACAGCCCGCTGCTGGTCGAGGAGGAGGTCGTCTCGATCTTCCTCGGTACCCGTGGCCACCTCGACTCGGTGCCGGTCGCGGACATCCGCCGGTTCGAGTCGGACTTCCTGGAGCACCTGCGCGGCAACAGCACCGTGCTGGCCAGCATCCGGGACACCAAGGACCTCTCCGACGAGATCGAGAGCGCCCTGGTCAAGGAGATCAACCAGTTCAAGCGCCAGTTCAGCGCCTCCGACGGCAAGCCCGTCACCGACGAGCACGCCGAGGCGATGGACGCCGACCAGGTCGAGCACGAGGCGGTCAAGGTAAACCGTCCCGCGCCTGGCCAGAAGTGACCGGGTGAGCTATGGCCGCCGAGCTTCGGATACTCCGGGATCGAGTCCGGGCCGTCCAGTCGATCAAGAAGATCACTCGCGCCTATGAGCTGATCGCGACCTCCCGGATCGGCAAGGCGCGCAACCGGGTTGCCGCCGCGCTGCCGTACGCGGAGGAGATGACCAAGGTGCTCACCGCGTTGAGCACCGCGGCCACCAACCTGAGCCACCCGCTGCTGACTCCTCGGGAGAACGCGCACCGGGCCGGTGTGCTCGTGGTGACCAGCGACAAGGGCATGTGCGGCGGTTACAACTCCAACGTGTTGCGCCGGGCGGAGGAACTCCAGGCGCTGCTGCGCGAGGAGGGCAAGCAGGTCGCGCTGTACGTCGTCGGCCGCAAGGGCATCGGCTACTACCGGTTCCGCGACCGCCCGATCGTGCAGGACTGGAGCGGTTTCTCCGAGCAGCCGACCTACGCCGACGCCTCGGAGATCGGTGACATCCTGGTCGACGCCTTCATGTCGGAAGCGGGCCAGGTCGGCGACGAGCGGCTCGACGAGCTGCACATCGTCTACACCGAGTTCCAGTCGATGCTGACCCAGCGGCCGGTCGCCAAGCGGGTCGCGCCGCTGGATGTCGAGTACACCGAGGACGCCCCCGAGCAGCTGCCGGACTACGAGTTCGAGCCGGAGGCCGAGGAACTGCTCGGTTCGCTGTTGCCGAAGTACGTCAAGACCCGGTTGTTCGCCGCGTTGCTGGAGGCTGCGGTTTCCGAATCCGCCTACCGGCAGCGGGCGATGAAGTCCGCGACGGACAATGCCAATGAGCTGATCCGGACCTACACCCGCCAGATGAACTCGGCTCGACAGGCCCAGATCACTCAGGAGATCAGCGAGATCGTCGGCGGCGCCGACGCACTCGCCGCTGCAGGAAGTGAAGAGTAAAGATGACCACCACTGAATCAACTGCAACGGCGACGGGCCGCGTCGTCCGAATCATCGGCCCGGTCGTGGACGTGGAGTTCCCTCGGGAATCCGTCCCCGAACTGTTCAACGCCCTGCACGTGGACGTCGAACTGACCGGTATCGAGCGCACGCTGACCCTGGAAGTCGCCCAGCACCTCGGCGACAACGTGGTCCGCACGATCTCCATGCAGCCCACCGACGGTCTGGTCCGCGGCGTCGAGGTCAGCGACACCGGTCACTCGATCTCGGTGCCGGTCGGCGACGAGGTCAAGGGCCACGTGTTCAACGCCCTCGGCGACTGCCTCGACGAGCCCGGCTACGGCAAGGACCTCGAACACTGGGGCATCCACCGCAAGGCGCCGGCGTTCGACAAGCTCGAAGGCCGCACCGAGATGCTGGAGACCGGCCTCAAGGTGATCGACCTGCTCACCCCGTACGTGCGTGGTGGCAAGATCGGCCTGTTCGGTGGTGCCGGCGTGGGCAAGACGGTGCTCATCCAGGAGATGATCACCCGTATCGCCCGCAACTTCGGTGGTACCTCGGTGTTCGCCGGTGTCGGTGAGCGCACCCGTGAGGGCAACGACCTCATCCTGGAGCTGGGCGAGTCCAACGTCCTCAAGGACACCGCCCTGGTCTTCGGTCAGATGGACGAGCCGCCGGGTACCCGGATGCGCGTCGCCCTGTCCGCGCTGACGATGGCGGAGTACTTCCGCGACGTGCAGAACCAGGACGTGCTGCTGTTCATCGACAACATCTTCCGGTTCACCCAGGCCGGTTCCGAGGTCTCCACGCTGCTCGGCCGGATGCCCTCGGCCGTGGGCTACCAACCCACGCTGGCCGACGAGATGGGTGAACTACAGGAGCGGATCACCTCGACCAAGGGCCGGTCGATCACCTCGATGCAGGCGATCTACGTGCCCGCGGACGACTACACCGACCCGGCTCCCGCGACCACCTTCGCCCACCTGGACGCCACCACCGAGCTTTCTCGTGGCGTGTTCTCCAAGGGCATCTTCCCGGCCGTGGACCCGCTGTCCTCGACCTCCCGGATTCTCGACCCGGCGATCGTCGGCGAGGACCACTACCGGGTCGCCCAGGAGGTCATCCGGATTCTTCAGCGCTACAAGGACCTACAGGACCTGATCGCCATTCTCGGTATCGACGAACTGGCCGAAGAGGACAAGGTCGCCGTGCAGCGCGCGCGGCGCATCGAGCGGTTCCTCTCGCAGAACATGAACGCCGCCGAGCAGTTCACCGGTCAGCCCGGTTCGAACGTGCCGGTGAAGGAGACCGTCGAGGCGTTCGACAAGATCACCAAGGGTGAGTACGACCACCTGCCCGAGCAGGCGTTCTTCCTGATCGGTGGCCTTGAGGACCTGGAGCGTCGCGCCAAGGAACTCGCTGGCTGAGCAGTCGTGAATCGGGTACGAACGGGGCCGAGGTCCACAATGGACTTCGGTCCCGTTCGTGCTGGTGATGCCGTCCTTCTGGTAGCTCATCGGCACGTTGTATCGCTTTACCGGCTTCTGTCGCACCGGACGCGGATGGGGTCGTCACGATCCTGATCGCACCGTATAAACTCGGTGACAGCACAACTGGACGAATGGAGACCCTCGTGGCTGAGATGACCGTCGAGCTGGTGGCTGTCGAGCGTCGGCTGTGGTCGGGGCAGGCCACCGCGGTGTTCACTCGGACCACCGAGGGCGACATCGGCATCCTGCCCAGGCACATTCCGCTGCTCGGCGAGCTCGTGCCGGACTGCGTGGTCCGCATCGACCAGACCGACGGCGAGCGCCTGATGGCCGCCGTCCAGGGCGGCTTCCTGTCCGTCACCGGGGAGCGGGTCAGCATCCTCGCCGAGACCGCCCAACTCGCCGACGAGATCGACGTCGAGCAGGCCAGAACAGACGCGGCCAGCGACGACGAGGCGGTCCGCAACCGAGGGGTGTCCCAGCTGCGCGCGACGGAGCAGTCGGTCTAAGCGGCTGCGGGCGGGGGCAGGAGCGATCGTGGGGATCACCGGATACATCGGGGTGGTCCTGGTGCTGGTGGCCATCGCCTTGGCCTGGTCGGCACTGCGCCGGCTGAAAATGCTCAGGGAAGGCGGCGTGCACGTCGCGCTGCGCCGACGGATCGACGACACCGGCCGAGGCTGGCTGCTCGGTGTCGGCCGCTATCGGGGCGACGAGTTCGTCTGGTACCGCGTGCTGTCCGTCCGCTCCGGCCCGGACCAGGTGATTCCCCGGATCGGCCTCCAGGTGTCCGACCGCCGCCAACCGCACGTCGCCGAGAACTACGCCATGCCGACCGAGGCGACCGTGCTGCGCTGTCGGGGCACCGACAGCGACACCGTGCTGGAACTCGCGATGAACGGCGAGGCACTGACCGGCTTCCTGTCCTGGCTGGAAGCCGCCCCGCCCGGCAACATCGTCCCCTGGGCCTCCTAGCAGCGCCCTTCCGGCCGCATCCGTTGACTATCCGGCCTCGTGACTATCCGGCTTTGTGACTATCCGGCCTCGTGGCCGAGGTCGAGCAGTTCCTCGTGGAATCCACCGATCTGGCGATCCCGGTCGACGAGATGAACCTCCAGAATCCAGTGGCAGGCGCGTCCGGTCCGGTCCGCGCGCCGCATCGGCGCCTCGGAACCCGGCGTGATGTAGGACTCGATCTTGTCGCCGGCGATGGTCTCGTGTGGGAACTGCCCGACCAGATGCCCCGAATGCGGCCCGCCGAACTCCCAGCCGTCCTGTCGCGCCAGTTCGACCACGTGCCGGTACAACTGCTCGCCGGAGATATCGGGATTCGCCTCGAAATGGCGGCGCCCGGCGGCCCAGACCACCGGCAGCGCATCGCGTAGTCGCAGCTTGGCCGGATCGTCGCCGAGTACGAAGGTCCGGCCGAAGTCGGCCTCCCACTCCTCGAAGATCGGCCCGAAGTCGCAGAACACGATGTCGTCGGCTGCGATGACCCGATCCGGTGGGTTCTCCCGATAGGGATGCAGGGTGTTCGCGCCGGCCCGGACGATCCGCTTGTGCCAGTGCCGCGCCACGCCGAACATGTCGGCGGCCAGCTCGCGGACCGCGTTGCTGGCTTCGATCTCGCGAACCCCGGCCGCGATCAGCCCGCCTTCCTCGATCGCCGCGAACAGCTCGACCGCTTTGGCCTGCGCATCCAGCAGCCGCTCGACGCGGACGTCCTCATCCTCGATCAACTTGGTCACATCTCGACCATAACCCGCGGCAGGCCACGTAGAGGTCAAGGCAACCGCGATGGTGCGGCAGGTGCGGCAAACCAGCGCCGTCCTGCTGATCAACAACCCAGGGGGCCCGTGCACCT